>BNUX01000045.1 GCA_025997675.1 Spirochaetia bacterium
TAGCGCCACCGCTTCCATCGAAGTCCCCTCCACGGATAAGACCCGGGAGATAGTCGTCTACGGCCGCTATGTCAACCACACCGGCCCGGGCCCCTGGAGCGACCCGGTAACCATCGTGATTACCTAATCGGTGAGTAGAGCGGCGCCCCTATGCTTTCACCGCGCTTATAGTGTATATTGGAAGTAGAGGTATACCATGATAACGACACCGGAGCGGACAGAAGAGCCCTTGACCTTTGAGAAGGTTTGGGCAATGTTTCAGGAAACAGACCTGAAATTCCAGGAGACACGCGAGTCACAGAAAGAGACGGATCGGCAAATTCAGGAGACAGACCGTCAAATTCAGGAGACAGACCGTCAAATTCAGGAGACAGAGCGGATATTACAGGATACTTACCGGATAGTCCAGGAGACCGCCCAGAGCCAGAAGGAGAGCCAGAAGGAGACGGATCGGATATTGCAGGAGACCGCCCGGATAGTCAAAGAGAATTCCCAGCATCTTGGCGGAATGACCAAAAGTGACGGCGATTTGGCGGAAGAACTTTTTTATACCTCATTGGAATCCAAAATGACCTTTGCCGGGCAGCACTACGATTTCATAGATCGCAATTTCAAAAGGAAACTCGGCGCTCTCGAAGGTGAATACGACATTGTCCTCCACAACGCCGCCAGTGTAGGAATCGTTGAAGTGAAGAGTAAGGCGAAGACGGAACATTTAGAAAAACTGGTTACCAAAAAACTGCCGGATTTCCGTACGCTTTTTCCCGAATACCGGGATTACCCCATCTACTTAGGCATCGGCAGTATGTCCTTCGACGGCCAGGTACTGCAAAGAGCCAAAGAACTGGGAATCGGTATTCTCCGCCAAAAAGGCGATACCATTGAAGCCGATACCGGCGCCGTCCGTGCCTACCGGTAGAGCCAGGAGCGATCCGGTTACCTAAAAACCCAAAATAGCGTATATTCTCCCCATGGCTACTATTATCAGTATGTTGTTCAAGATAATTGGCGGGCTCTGCCTCTTCCTCTACGGGATGAAGGTGATGAGCGACGGTATCCAGCAGAGCGCCGGGACAAGGATGCGGCATGTTCTGGGCTTTATGACCGGGAACCGCCTTGCTGCGGTAACCACCGGCTTTGCGATAACGGCCGTCATTCAGTCGTCATCGGCGGCGACGGTTATGGTGGTATCCTTTGTGAACGCCGGGCTTCTTACCCTGACCCAGGCCATCGGGGTGATTATGGGGGCCAACATCGGTACCACGGTTACCGCCTGGGTGGTGTCCCTGGTGGGCTTTTCCCTGAAGATATCCTCCCTGGCCCTCCCCGCAGTGGGGATTGGCTTTGTGATGAGCATGATCAAATGGAAGCGGCAGGACCTGGGAGGGGTACTTCTCGGCTTCGGCCTCCTCTTTTTGGGGCTGGACTTCCTCACTAAATCCATGCCGGACCTGAGCGCACATCCGCTGCTCCTCGAGCGGATCGCCCAGGTCTCCCGCATGGGCTTCCTGACCACGCTGCTCGGCGCCGGGATTGGCCTTGTGATGACCCTGGTCATCCATTCTTCAAGCGCCGCCACGGCGATTATGCTTACCATGGCTCATGGCGGGCTTATTACCTACGATATTGCCGCGGCGATGATCCTGGGGGCCAATATCGGTACTACCATTGACGCCGCCCTGGCAAGCATAGGGACTAAGCCTGCGGCCCGGCAAGCGGCGCTGGTTCATGTGCTTTTCAATGTTATCGGTACGGCCTGGGCGCTCTGCCTATTCCGCCCCCTATTGGCTCTGGTGGCCCTGGTAACTCCCGGCGTACCGGAGGGGAACATCACCAATCACTTGGCCATGTTTCATACGATGTTCAATGTGATGAACACCCTTCTATTTTTCCCCTTTGTTAAGCCCTTTGCCGCCCTGGTTTCCTTCCTTATCAAGGACAAGGACGACACGCCGCAGTCGGTCTACCACCTGGAGTACCAGCATTCGACCCGCAGCACCCCGGAGCTGAACATCATCCGTGCGGAAAAGGAAATCCGGGACATGATGGCCCTGTCCTCCTCCATGTTCGCCCGGGTAAGCGAGGTTTTGTCCGGTTTCCGGGAGGAGGGTGATAAGACGGCTGCCGTAGACGCCCTGGTTACGGAGATGCGTGACAAGGAGGAATACGCCGACGAGATGCGGGTGGAGCTGACCCGGTTTCTCATAGAGTGTACCCGCCAGCAGTTGAGCCACCAGTCGGAAACCAAGGTATACCAACTCCTGCGGATTATCTCCGACCTGGAGGACATGACCGATGATTGCTACAGCGTCAGCCTTCTTCTGGAACGGAGCGTAAAGAAGAACCTGCTCTTTAAGAACAAGGAAATGGAAGCCCTTGCCCCCTATGTGGCCCAGGTGGAGGAGTTCCTCAGCTTTGTGAAGGACCATGTAGGCCAGGGCATTACAACGGAACAGGCGGCCTTTGCGGGGCGGCTGGAGGATACCATTGATAAGTCCCGCAACAAGCTCCGGCGGCTGGGCCGTAAGCGGATAGAGGCGGGGGAGGACGTGAGAACAGAATTGCTGTTTATTGATGTGGTCAGGCGCATAGAGAAGGTGGGGGACTACTGCTACAACATCGCTGAAGCGCTGATGCGGAGTTAAGTACCGGGCGCAGGGAGCTATAGACTGCTAGCGTTTTTTCAGTTCATGTCGTGCAAGGAAAAAGAGAAAAAGCCCAATAATACCCAAACAGATACTTACAACAAACTGGATCATTTTCAGCCCCCCAAAAAGCTTTTTATCACAAAATCAATTATGCCAAACAAACTGGCGCCTAACAAACTGGCGGACAGAGCCGCAATACTCATGGCCCTTACAATTTTGTTTTCCGGTTTTCCCATGATACCGGCGATCTGTTCCTGCGCCTTCGCCATACGCTCCAAATACGCCCTGTCCATATCATCCATTATTGCCTTCTCCGTGCTTAAGTATCCCCCTATTCGATTCCTAGGTCAAGTCGGCGGTTTTGCCGGAAAACGTGCAAAATTAGTACACGTTACCCGCCTCATTCCCAATGCTTGTTTTCGGGCCGTGCCCTGGGTAGACCGTAATGGCCGGGTCCAGGGTGGAAAGGCGGCGGAGGCTTTGCTGTATCTTGGGCCAACTGCCCCCGGGGAGGTCCGTGCGGCCGCAGTCGCCCCGGAACATGGTGTCCCCGCTGAACAGGACCTTTGCCGCCTCGTCAAGGAACCCCACGGAACCCTCGGTGTGGCCCGGCAGGTGCAGGGTGGTAAAGGGGCCGATGACGCTGCCCTCGGTAAGCAGTTCCGCCGCCGCCGGCATATCCTTCCAGAGGGCGTCCACGTAGCCGGAGTCCCCCGCAGCGGCGGTAAAGCTTACCCGGTGGGGCTCATAGGCGCCGGGGCCAAGGTACTGCCCGTCATCCCGGTGGATGGCGATGATTGGAGGGTGGTCCTTGTAGGCATCCGCAAGGTCGGGCAGGGCGGCGATATGGTCAAAGTGGCCGTGGGTAAGTAGAATATACCGGGGGCGCAGATTGAGCCGCTTAAGCCGGGAAATGATAACATCGGGGTCCGCGCCGGGATCGATAACGGCACATTCGCCTGAGCTTTCGTCCCGGGAATAGAGCCAGCAGTTGGTTGCGATGGCCCCTACAACAAGTAATTCGATCATGGAGGTAGTATACCCTGCGTATCACCGATTTGCTAGTAATCATTGCCCTGGTGTTTCTCTGGTGTGCCCTGGTTCCGGTGGCGGGAGCCGTTGCTGTACGCCGTTCCTGGCGCAGATTCCGCCGCCGTTTTGACGCCCTCTGCCTGCAGCCCGTCCTGGACTATGCCGCCTGCCAAAATACACCCCCGTCGGGGGGCTCCTACCGCTTTACCGGCGGCTTTGAATCCCTCACCGACGGTCAAACCCTTTGGATCCGCAGCGATACCTTGACCATCCCCATTGCCTTAAAGGACGCCCATATCTATATGCTGCCCCTGCCCGAAGGGGGAGAAGTGGACTCCTTTGATCCCGGAGAAGAAGCTCCGGAACGGATACGCTGGGATAGGATGTCCACCCTCACCGAGGGGGCCAAGGTTTTTGTGGGGGGGCTTCTGCTCCCCCTGGTGGAACGATGGACCTTTGTTTCCACCAAGAAAAACCCCCTGCTGGTTATTTTTTATGATGGGCCGGATACCGCCCTTGCCACCCGGGCAATCCGGGCGGGGCGGCACCGGAACGAGTACTGGAACCCCATTACCCCCTACGGCTTTATCCTCAACGCCTTTGCCCAGATTAGCATTGCCGCAGCCTTTCTCCCCCGGCCGGCATATCGGCTGACGGTGATCACTGCGGTTATCGCCCTCTTTGCGCCCCTCCTGCCCCTGTTGCCTCCGGGGGTGTTGCTTACCGTGCTGTACCGGCAGCTTTGGTGGCGCGCCCGCATCTTCAGAGCCTACCGGGATTTGGCCAGGCTGCCCTTGAAATACCTTCAAACCTCATTCTGCGGACGGCTCCCCAATGGTGAACAGTATGGAGGGGTCTGGTATGAGGATTTCCCCACCGGGGGGACAGAAGCCATCCCTTTGCTCATCCCCGAACAGCGGCCCCGAAGGACCAAGGGCTGGTATGTTTTTGGAGCGCTTACCGATGAGGGAGCCCTACCGGCAAGGCCGCAGGATCCCTTTGCGGCTTTTGGAGCTATGCCGGGGGAGCCGGAGATTCTCGCCAAACACTATACCCGTATGGCGCATATTCTGGAGATTGCCGGGGGACTGTTTCTTTTAATAGGCATGGCCCTGAATCTTCTTTTCATTGCCATGATCATATATCTGTTACAATGATGTCCCGGATTCTTCCGAGGATTCGTACTCGGCAGCATCGACATCGTCCTCCTCCTTCCGGGCTCTGGCGTAGTTTACCGCCAGGGTTCTGCCGCGGAAGTTAATACCGTTCAGTGCGGCAATTATCTCCTCCGCCGCAGAAATACGGACCTGGACAAAGGAATAGTTGTTCAGGATATTGATAAGCCCGATGTCATCCTTGGAAACCGCTGTTTTTGTACCGATAAGTCCCAGAATCTCCCGGGGGAAAACCCGCCGGTTCCGGCCAACGCTGATAAACAGCCGCACCGATTCATCCTCCGGCAAGGCCGCAGGCAATACTGCCGGCTGGGAGCGGGGTTCGGGATGGTTCTGTTCGGCCTTTGGCTTGCTCCGGGAACGGCCGCCGACCCCCTGGTCCTGGAGCATCAGCAGATAGGCGCCCAGGTAGGAACGCTGGAAAAAGGAAATCTTCTTCCTGATAAGGGAACGGTATTGGTTGAGCAACTGGGGATCCGCCTCGGTCTGAATAATTTTTAAAATTTCCTCAAGACGTTTTTTAACTCGTTCTTCATTAATAGCGGACATGCATTCTTCCTGTTGTTAAAAATTTTCTTTAGTATGACACCTATTTGGGATTTACTCAAGTGGACGGGCAGCGGAGTCTCTCACCCCTCCCCCAGATACGCCTTCCTAATCCCGTCATCATTCAACAACACCGCCCCCGTACCCTGCATGGTGATCACCCCGGTCTCCAGGACGTATGCGTAGTCCGCAATCTCCAGCGCCGCGTGGGCGTTCTGCTCTATCAGTAATACAGTGGTACCGTCCTTGTGTATTTCCCGGATGATGTCGAAGATCATTTTTGAAACCAGGGGGGCAAGGCCCAGGGAGGGTTCGTCCAGCATAAGGAGTTTGGGGCTGGACATAAGGCCACGGGCTACCGCAAGCATTTGTTGTTCGCCGCCGCTCATGGTACCGGCGTGCTGGCGGGCCCGCTCCTTGAGCCGGGGGAAGAGGTCGTAGCAGCGCTCGTAGTCCGCTTTGATGCCGTCCTTATCGGTACGGGCATAGGCGCCCAGGCGGAGGTTTTCCTCCACCGTCAGGTTGGGGAATACGTGGCGGCCTTCGGGAACCAGCGCCAGGCCCTTGGAAACGATATCCTTGGTGTCCTTGCCGGTAATATCCTCGCCGTTCCAGAGGATTTTTCCCGCAGAACTTTTTACCAGCCCAACGATACTGTTGAGCATGGTGCTCTTGCCCGCGCCGTTTGCGCCGATGAGGGTGATGATCTTACCCTCCGCCACCTCTATGTCGATGCCCCGCAGGGCGTGGATGCCGCCGTAGTATACCGAAAGGTTTTCCAGTTTCAGCATTAGTCCACCCCCAGATAGGCGTCGATGACCTTTTGGTTTTTCCGTATCTCCGCAGGCGCGCCCTTAGCAATGGTGATGCCGTAGTCAAGCACATAGAGCCAGTTGCAGATACCCATCACTACCTGCATATGGTGCTCTATCAGTAATACCGATATCTTGAACTTGTCCCGGATACCCACAATAAACTCCATCAGTTCCTGGGATTCCTGGGGGTTCATGCCCGCGGCGGGTTCGTCCAGGAGCAGCAGGCTAGGCTCGGTGGCCAGGGCGCGGACTATTTCCAGGCGTCGTTGTTTGCCGTAGGGCAGGGATACTGCGTTATCGTTGGCGTTGTCCAGGAGGCCCACGGATTCCAGCAGGTTCAATGCGAAGTCCCGGGCCTTTTTTTCACGGGCCATGTAGCCGGGCAGGTGAAGGACCGACTCAAAGAGCTTGGGCTTCTCCCGGAGGTTACAGGCCACCAGGAGGTTTTCCAGGACGCTCATCTCATGGAAGAGGCGGATATTTTGAAAGGTCCGGGCTATGCCCGCTTCGGTGATCTTATGGGGCTGTTTCCCGGCGATCTCTTTTCCATTAAACAAAATGGACCCCTTGGTTGGCGTGTAGACCCCGGTGATCACGTTAAAGGCCGTGGTTTTTCCCGCACCGTTGGGGCCGATGAGCCCCACAATTTCGCCGTCCGCCACGGTCATGGAAAACTCGGACACTGCGGTAAGGCCGCCGAACTGCATGGTTACGTTTTTTGTTTCCAGCATCACGCGCCTCCCTTCTTTAGACTGCGCAGTTTTCGTACCGGCCAACTGTTAACCATACGATTCCAGGAAAATTCTTTCTTGCCCATCAACCCTTCCTGACGGTAGATCACCACCAGAAGCAGGAGGGCGCTGAAAACCACCATCCGGAGGCCCGGGAGCCCCTGGGTCCGGAAAAACAGCAGGTTCAGGGGGCCGTCCAGGAAACGCAGGGCTTCCATGGAGATGGTTACAATGAGTGAGGCGATTACCGAACCGGTGATACTGCCGTTGCCCCCAAGGACGACGATGAGCAGGATGTTGTAGGTCAGGCTGAAGGTAAACATCTTGGGGTCAATGGTGTTCATCAGGTGGCCCAGGAGCGCGCCCCCTACCCCGGCAATAAAGCTGGAGAGCGTAAAACTGATGATCTTTATCCGGGCAATGTGTATGCCCATGGCCTGGGCGGCGATCTCGTTGTCACGCACCGCTTTGCAGGCCCGGCCAAAGGCGGAGTGGATCAGGGCGATCATAAAGATGATCGTCAGGAAGGCTAAGGCCCAGATCATGTAGGTGTTGGAATATTTAGGCAGGCCCTTGAGGCCCAATGCGCCGTTAGTTACCGATTGAAGGTTGGTGAGTACCACCCGGATTATCTCAGAAAACCCCAGGGTGGCGATGGCAAGGTAGTCGTCCCGGAGCCGCAGTACCGGTGTGCCGATAAGGAAACCCGCCAGGGCGGCCACGAGGCCCGCAATGATAAGGGCGGGGATAAAGGGAAGTTCCACGTTTGCTAAAATGGGGACGATGGGCGCCAGGAAAAAGTTCATTTCCTTTTGGGCGGGACTCATGGTAAGGAGGGCGCTTACGTATGCGCCGATGGCCATGAACCCTGCGTGGCCCAGGGAAAAGAGGCCGGTAAAGCCGTTAATCAGGTTCAGTGAAAGGGCAAGAATGATGTAGATTCCGCAGAGGTTGAAGATCCGCAGGGAGAAGGAACTGAAAACAGTATCCGCCAGAATAATAAAACCGATGACCAGAACGATAGCGATGATGCTTACATTACGGTTTTGCTTAGCGTAGCCTTTGTCCAGGATCATACGCCCCCCTACACCTTTTCTACCTGGTGTCTGCCCAGGAGGCCCGAAGGCTTAACCATGAGCACAATAATGAGCAGCACAAAGGCGAAGGCGTCCCGGTACCCTGTCAGGGTGGGGAGGAAGGCGATGATCATTATCTCGATAAAGCCCAGAAGGAGCCCCCCCAGGACCGCCCCGGAGATATTGCCGATACCGCCGATAACCGCAGCGATAAAGCACTTGAGCCCCGGAATCATCCCCATGGTGGGGTTAAGCTGGGGGTACTTGATGGCCCACATAACCCCCCCAATTGCCGCCAGCACCGAGCCGGTTCCGAAGGTAAAGGACACGATCCGGTTTACGTCGATGCCCATAAGCCGCGCCGCAGACAGATCCGTGGAAACCGCCCGCATGGCCATGCCGGTTTTTGTTTTCAGCACGATGATAAGCAGTATTGTTAGTAACACTGCGGTAAGCACCGGAATGAGCAGGCTGATATAGGCCACAGAAACACTGCCGATATGGGCCACATGGTTAAAAAGCTCCGGTACAGGGAAGCCCTTGGGCCGCCCGCCGAAGATAACCGTGGCCAGGTTTTCCAGCAGGAATGACGCCCCGATGGCGCTTATCATGATGGAAATCTTGGGGGAGTTCCGCAGGGGCTTGTAAGCCACCCGTTCCAGACCGATGCCGAAGATACCCGTGAGGCCGAAGGCTACGATAAAGGCGACCCACCAGGGCATGAAAAAGACGGTAACCGCGTAGAAGGCGATATACCCGCCGAGCATGAACACATCGCCGTGGGCAAAGTTGATAAGCCGGAGAATGCCGTAGACCATGGTGTACCCAATGGCGATGAGTGCGTAAAGACTGCCCAGGGACAGGGCGTTGGAAATATGCTGTAAAAAAACATCAAAGTTCATGCGCCCTGCCTTTTATGAGACCCTAGGGGTTAATAATGGTTTGGAAGGTGAACTTCCCGCCCTTCACACTCTTGAGGAACGCGCTCTTGGTGGCGTCCCCGTTGGCGTCCAGGGTAACCGTCCCGGCGGCGCCCTCAAAGCCCGTTGTTTTCGCGATGGCGTCCCGGATAGCCTGGGGGGAGGTGGAGCCCGCCCGCTTGATGGCGTCCAGGGCGACCAGGTAGCCGTCATAACCCAGGGCGGTAACCGCTGCGGGTTCCTTGTTGTACTTTGCGCGATACTCCTTGAGGAATCTTTCCGCAACCGGAGACGCAGCGACCTCGGAGGCGAAGAAGGTGGAGAACACCGCCCCTTCGACGGATTCCCTGCCCACATCAATGAACTCCGGGGTCTCCCAGGTGTCGCCGCCGATGATGGGTATGGTGATGCCCAGAGCCCGGGCCTGCTGGATCACCAGGGCGGATTCGGTGTAGTTGCCCGGCGCAAAGATAACGTCCGCCTTGAGGCCTCTGATACTGGTAAGCTGGGCGCTGAAATCCTGGTCGCCGGTGTTATAATTCACCGTAGCCAGGATGGCGTTGTCATTCCCCGTCAGCTTCTTGAAGTTATCGACAAAGAACTTCGCCAGCCCCACGGAGTAATCGTTGGATACTTCCTGAACGATGACGGCGGTCTTGGCCTTGAGTTCGTTAAAGGCATAGTTGGACATTACCGTGCCCTGGAAGGGATCGATAAAGCAGACCCGGAAGTAGTAGTCGTTTCCAAGGGTTACCAGGGGGTTGGTGCAGGAAAGGCCGATAACCGGTATCTTCGCGTCCTTGGCGATTTCCCCGCCGGCCATAGCCAGGCTGGAACCCCAGGAACCCAGGATAACCTGGACCTTATCCCGGTCGATGAGCCGCTGAACCGCGTTGGCCGCCTCAACCTTGTCGGATTTGTTATCCAGAATGGCCAGTTCGACCTTGTAGGTCTTGCCGCCCACTTCAACTGTGGGGAACTGCTCGTTGGCAAGCCGGATACCCTCGACTTCCATAGCCCCGCCGGCGGCATTCGCCCCGGTCATGGGTTCAAAGACCCCGATCTTGATGACGTCCCCGGCGGCCCCGGCTTGCTGGCCGCCCCCCGCAAAGACCGGCAGCGCCAGGAGCGCCATAAGCAAGCCCAGACCAACCATTTTCACACTGATTTTCATACTTTCCTCCATGATAGTGAATGATAATAGCACCCCGGTAGTATGTACCATAATGCGCTCCATTGCAAGAGAATAATAGGGCGCCGGGGTGTCAGTTGACCAGCATTTCCAATAAGACCTGTTTTACTTCCGCTGTTTTGTTTGAATTTAAGGCGCCTAGCTTTTTCATCATCCGTATTTTGTCTATTGTCCGTATTTGATCCAATACGATCCACCCTGATTTTTTTTGGAAGGTCATTTTGACCCGCATGGGGTACCCGTGGGCTTTGGTCGTCATAGGCGCCACGATTATGGTTTTTAGGTGGTGATTCATTTCATCCGGTGAGATAATCACACAGGGACGGGTTTTTTGTATCTCATGCCCGATGGTGGGGTCAAGGTTTACCAGCCAAATATCATATTGTTCCATTACCATTCCCACTCAAAAGAGGTGTCCGGAAGGGTGTCTGAAATCAGGAGTTCGTCTTCACCCCGTTCGCGCATTGCGGCGCAGGCCTCCGCCCATCCTTCCCGGGGTTTCTTTTCAATCCGCCGTATTACAATTTCTTTACCCTGAACTTCCATTTCAACCGTATCTTCAATTTTGAGTTCCCTAATAATGTTTTTGGGAAGCCTGATCCCCCTCGAATTTCCAATGGGTATGACCGAAACCAGCATGGCGGTACTCCTTGATGTAATAATAATGTAATTACAGGCGATTGTCAATGAGAATTTTTGATAACTATCTGAATACCCATAACGCCAGCCCCCAAAAGCCGCAAGCTGGTCAAAGCCCTGAAAGAGCAGGAGGACGAGGGGCGGGGTTAGGGGGTATTGACCAGTGCCTCCGCCGGGAGCGTGTCAGGGGCCGTTGTCCCGTCCGCCCGCATGGCCTGCGCCCGTTCTTTCCAGGTCATGCCGTTAACCGGGCGGAATTCCGCAAGCTGCTCGTCGGTTAATTGCGGGCAGTCCTTGTCAAAGGTAATTGGGTACTTTGCCGCCTCATCAAGATGGGCCCGTATAGCCGCCCGTTCTTCAGGGGTTAACTCTGAACCAACCTTGTGAATGTGTCTTACCAATGCCATGATATAGTCTCCTCTCTTTGGGCTCCGCCAATCGGGCCGATATAAGCCGGGTATCATCGTCCCCAACTTCCGTATAAACTACAAAAAGCACCTGGCTCGGAGCCATGCCTATCGTTTGCCACCGTTCCTCATTGTCAGAACTATCATCGTCATGCCGCTCAATGCGGCGGGGATCATCAAAGACAAATTCCGCAACCTCGAATTTAACATGATGATCCCGGATATTATCCGCAGCCTTTACCGGATCCCATATGAATGCCATACATCCGCCTTTTAAGTATACTACAATCGGGAAAAAAAGTCCCGGTTGAGATATGTTCCCATAGGAAATATATGGAAAAGAGCCGGGGTTTGCTTTAGCCGGGGACAAAATAACCACTGACCACAGGTTTTCCCTGACATAAGTGTTTCACTCTGAAAAACTAGTTTTTCGCTCCCTGACACTAAGGAATGGGGATTTCATCCGCAACCTACTTATATTGAATAATCCGCGTAAAAGGTGGATATTAGTACCAGAGGTATGTAATGAGCGATATCCCGTCCCCCGGACCCGGAAACGATAAGAAGAAACCCAAAAATTCCGGGGGCCCCCAGTTCCCCTTTGGCGGCCCCAAGCTGCCGGACCCTAAGAAATTCGGGGGCTGGCGGTTTTCCCTCGTCTATATCATCATCCTGGTAATTGGGATGAGCCTTTTTAACTATGTGTTCCTGAACAAGGTGAACCCCACGGTCGATTTTTCGGAGTTTAAGAGCAAGATAGTCACCGGGGAAATTAAGCGGGTGGAACTGACCGATTCCTACTTTACCGGCTATACCACCCTCCAACGAGTATCTTCCCGGACGCCCTCCACCGAGCCGGTCTACCGGACGGTTCCCATCAACGACCCGGATCTGGTCAAGCTGATGGATGAAAAGGGGGTTTCCTACTATGCGGTGTCCCGGGAGGGCAGCACGATACTCAACATCATCTTTAGCTGGGTCCTCCCCATTGCCTTTTTCTTCTTTATCTGGCGTTTCCTGATGAAGCGCCTGGGTAATATGGGGAGCAATGTGCTTTCCGTGGGGAACAGCCGGGCGGTGATCGTGGCCGAGGGTGATATCGCGACCCGGTTCCCCGATGTGGCCGGGGTGGACGAGGCGAAGGATGAACTGGTTGAGGTGGTGGACTTCTTGAAAAATCCCAAGAAGTACACCGACATCGGCGGCAAGATACCCAAGGGGGTGCTGCTGGTGGGCCCCCCCGGAACCGGTAAGACCCTGCTGGCCCGGGCGGTGGCGGGTGAGGCGGAGGTGCCCTTCTTCCGCATGAGCGGCGCCGACTTTGTAGAAATGTTCGTCGGTGTGGGGGCGGCCCGGGTGCGGGACCTCTTCAAGCAGGCCCGTGAAAAAGCGCCCTGTATCATTTTTATTGACGAACTGGACGCCATCGGCAAGAGCCGGATCAACAATATCGGCGGGGGCAACGACGAGCGGGAGCAGACCCTGAACCAGCTCCTGGTGGAGATGGACGGCTTTGACGCCACCAGCGGCCTCATCATCCTGGCGGCCACCAACCGGCCCGACGTGCTGGACCCGGCCCTGCTCCGGCCCGGCCGCTTCGACCGGCAGGTTCTGGTGGACAGGCCTGACTTGAAGGGGCGGGAGGCTATCATCCGCATCCACTCCAAGACGGTAAAGCTCGGCGACGAGGTGGATCTGGAAGCTATTGCACGGGTTACCTCCGGCTTTTCCGGGGCGGACCTTGCCAACATCGTGAACGAGGCGGCCCTGTTGGCGGTGCGCGGGGGCAGGAAGGTGGTGGAGCAGAAGGATTTTAACGAGGCCATCGAAAAGACCGTGGCGGGGCTCCAGAAAAAGACCCGGGTGCTGAAACCGGCGGAACGGAAACTTACCGCCTACCACGAGGCGGGTCATGCCCTGGTGGCGGCCTTTACCCCCGGCTCCGACCCGGTGCAGAAAATCTCGATTATTCCCCGTGGCTATGCCCTGGGTTATACCCTGCAAATGCCGATAGAGGATCGCTATACGATTACCCAGTCGGATTTGCTGGGCCGGATCGACGTGCTCCTGGGCGGCCGGGTTGCGGAGGCTATGGTGTCCGGCGAGTTTTCCACCGGTGCGGGCAACGATCTGACCAAGGCCACGGACATAGCCCGGAAGATGATTACCGATTATGGGATGTCGGACCGCTTTAAGAACGTGGCCCTCACCTCACGGGGGATGCGGATGCCCGGGGATGCAGCCCAGGAGCCGATGTTCCACCGGGAGTATTCCGAGGCAACCCAGCAGTATATTGATGAGGAAATCGCCAACATCGTAGAAAAACGCTACGCCGGGGTTACGGACATTCTAAGCCGGAACCGGGCCGTGCTGGATACGGTGGCCGGGCAGTTGCTGGAAAAGGAAACCCTGGATGAAAAGGAGTTTAAGGCCCTGGTGGGAGCGGGCGCCGATGGTTAGGTGGCGGCCTTCACGGGTAGATGGTTCAGCAGTAATATTTCCGGGCGGTATTCAAAGTGCATGGTGTCGAAGAAGAGCCATTTGCCGCCCCAGATAAAGCCGTATTCCTCAAAGGCCTTGATTACCGCATCCGGGGGGTGGGACCGCCGGGAGTAAGGCACGGCCCACCAGGCGGGATAATTCCGGGCGGTCCAGAGCCAGTAGGTTTGCAGCCCCCCGTGGGATTTGGGGAGGAGGTCCAGGGCCGTACCGTAGGCGTGGAAACTCCGGCTTTCGGTGTCGGCGATGGTCCGCCAGTTCCAGCCCGCCACGCTATCGAGCCGGTTCACCCATTGCCGTACCTGGGCGTTGGTTTTCGCCGTATCCAGGATTCGCTCTTCTACCAGGGCAAGCTCTTCCATGATTGAGTAATGGACCATCACTTTTCTGCCCAGGAAGCGCATGGTTTTTACCCGGTCATAGGACTCCGCCTTGGATTTTGCCCGCCAGAGGGCCTCGTAAAAATGCTGGGATCGTTTGGGGGGATTTGCCGCCCGTCTTCCCGCGGAATCCCTGGCCCGTGCGGTTTCTTCCGGGGTCGGGTCCTTCCAGACAGGCAATTCCGCAGGGTAATTGTAAAAGGGCTGGGGATCGTATTCGGCGTACCGGTCCCGGAGATTTTCCGGGAGCAGCCGGCCCTGGGCATAGTAAAACCAGGTGCTCCCAACCTGTACCGCCCAGTCCTCGCTGCGGAATTCCGCCGGCCCAACAATACGCCCCGGATAGGCCGCCGCCAGGGCCTTCATCACCGCTTCCCCCCCGGTTTGGAGAGGTCGACGGCGCGGACTGCGCAAAGCCCTTTCCGGCTAAAGAGAGTAACGCAAGCAGGAACGCCCAAGCCCTTTGGTGTTTCATGGCAAGATACTATCATAAGGTCTGGGTTTTGTGATACACTATCCGGGTGTAAGCGACACTAGCTCATCCGGATAGAGCAACGGCCTTCTAAGCCGTAGGTGGTGGGTTCGAGTCCCGCGTGTCGCGTAAGAAATTAGACAACGGTTGACGTGCGTATCGGTTCAATCCCCACTATTTACCTTTTCTTGGTCCAATATAACACCTTTGCCTGTATCCGGTCAAAAACCAGCATGAGCAGCGTTACAACCACGGAAAGGGTGACCATACCGGCTATAACGCGGTCGTATTCTGCAAAATCCGTGTAGTATGAAATAAAATAACCCAGCCCTGACCGGGCGCCAAATATTTCGGCTACGGTTAACAGGATAAAACTCGTGATGAGGCCGGAACCAATGCCTGCGAATATTTGCGGCATTGCGCCGGGCAGAATTATGCGGAATACGAGTTTTGCGCCGCGCAAATTGAGGCAGCGGGCGTTGTCAAGCCAGCGTGGTTCGAGCAGCGTTATTCCCAGGATTGTGCTCATTAACACCGGCCAGAATACGCCGATGGTGATGATTGCCGCCGATGAAAGCCAGAACGTCGGCAGTATTGCTATGGCGTATGGGATGAGCATTGTTGAGGGGATTGGATTCAGGGCGCGGAAAACAGGCATTAAGACGGCTTTTAGGCGGTCGTTTAAGCCGACAAGGGTACCGACACTTATGCCCAGCAGCACCGAAACCGCGACTGAGGGCAAAAGCAGCTTTAGTGAACTGAGTATGCTGCGTCCTAAAATTGAGCGCGATTTTATTGCAGCGCGGGCTATTTTGCTTAAGTTTGGAAAGATGAGCGTCGTTTTTGTGCCGGCGAAAATGCCGTACAGCACAATTAGTACTACAAAAATCAGCGCCGATGCCCAGTAATAATTTTTTTGTTTTATGTTAGGGTTCATATTCCATCCTCTCCATGCACTCGGTGACTACGCGGTTAAGCTTGTCCAGCAAATCGCTGCGCAGCTCGGTAAAGCGGCGGTTGTTTAGCACACTGATATGGGAACGCGGGTGGGGCAGGTCTACCGTAAGCTGGTGTACGATTCGCCCGGGGTGCGCCCCCAACAGAATGACCCGGGTGCTTAGTATAAGCGCTTCCTCGACATCGTGGGTTACAAACAGTATCGTTTTGCTTTTAGAGCCCCCGTCCTGCCAAAGTTTTAACAGCATATCCTGCTGATTTGCCCGGGTAATTTCGTCTAACGCGCCAAAGGGCTCGTCCATAAGCAGTATCGGAGCATTTTGCGCAAGGGCGCGGGCTATCGCTATGCGCTGCCTCATGCCGCCGGAAAGCTCACCCGGCAATTTGCCGGCGGATGCACGCAGGTCAACCATGTCGATGTAGTTTTCGGCAATTCGCCTGCGTAGAGCCCGTGTCGCGCCGATTCCGGCCTGCTCAAGCGCAAGAGCGACATTATCGCGGCAATTCATCCACGGAAAAAGGCTGTAGTCCTGAAAAACCACCGCACGGTCAAGACCGGGCCCGGAGATTGGGCTTCCATCAACGGCAAGCGAGCCTTTTAGCGGGAAGATTAGCCCCGCTAAAAGACGCAGCAAGGTGCTTTTGCCGCAGCCGGAAGGCCCTATTACCGATACGAACTCGCCTTGCTCAATAGTAAGGCTGAAGTCGTCAAGCACAACCTCACCGTCATACGCAAAATTAACATTTTGTATTGAGAGGTAACTCAACGTTTAGCTGTTCCAATCCTCAAAGCGTTGGGTTAACACATCCCAGTAGGGGGATGGACGCTCTTTTTTAAGCTGATCCAGGGCCTCCACATACAGCGACGTATCAAGCAGTGAATACGGGTCCAGGGTAAGACTCTTGTCAAGATACCCGATTTGCTTCATTTGAGTAAACATAGCAACAACCGCTTTCGTATTGGGATCTGATGCAAATTCGTTGTGCGGCTCCAGGGCAAACTGCCGTGCGACATCTTCGCTCAACTCAAGCTGATTGACGTTTGCGGTAACCCCCGATTCAGGGTCTTCGGCTAATTTTTTCTCGGCAAGAATAAGCGCCTTTACAAACGCTACAAGCGCCGGACGCTTTGCTTTTAGTTTCGATGCGGACGTAACAATTCTGCAGCAGGGATGATGCGGTTGTAAGTCGTTGGTGTAAAGCGGGATCACAAGACCTGCTTCGATAGCCTGGGGACCGAGGGAACTGGAGCCCACCCCTACGTCAATCTTGCCGCTTTTCACCGCCTCAAGCACGTCAACAGGGCGTTTGAACTCGATAATTTCAACATCCTTTTCAAGATCGATACCGGCTTCCCAAAGCGCCCCGCGCCACACCACATCCGCAGTATATAAACGGGGAGTACCTACAACCTTACCCTTAAAGCCGGTAACGTCTTTGTACTGTGCTGCGTTTTCCGGCAAACTTATCACCGGATGACCGCCTGAAATCGCGCCCCCGATTATCACAATACTGGCCCCATTGGCAGCCTGGGTAAGCGGCGCACTGGTCCCGAAGGTCGCGCCGACGTCAATTTTGCCCGCATCAAGAGCGGCAAGCCCGTCCCCGCTGCTCTGAAACAGCACAAACTCCGGTTTTACCCCCATTTCCGCAAAATAGCCCTGTTCGGCGGCAACCATGGGCAATGTTGTACTAGCCCCTTGGGAAAACCCCACAACAAGATCATTCGATTCACCCTTCTTGGTACAACCAAGCGTAACAAGAACAAGTACCGCAACCGTTAAGACAAAAACCGGTTTTCTTAATTTCATACTATCCTCCTAATAATGACATCTAAAAACTAGGATATATTTTAGGGAAATAATTGTCAAGGTCAATAGCGTGTAGCCGCAAGGCCGGCGCATACTTGCTCAGTAATATCCACCGAAAGCCCTAGTAGTGCCAACCGAACCCATCGACATCGAAGTCGGAGGCGTCGACATCGATGTCGGAGGCAACAACATCGATGTCGGAGGCGTCAACATCGATGTCGGAGGCAACAACATCGATGTCGGAGGCAACAACATCGATGTCGGAGGCAACAACATCGATGTCGGAGGCAACAACATCGATGTCGGAGGCAACAACATCGATGTCGGGGCCGGGGTAAACAAGTATGCGCTCGCCCTGCGTGTAGCTGCTCAAATCAATTCCTTAGCTATAAATGCCGCATTTTTGGCTATACCGGCAATCCGTTAACCATAGGGGGGCTTTTAGCTGCCTTTTGGTTGATTTTTTCCGATAAATGGAGAATCTCTTCCATTTTACAAGCCGCCGGACGGATAAAATTATCTACAAATAAGTCTTACAGAAATAGCTTCCATGGGGTATACTTTTCCGAAAGGTGATTCCATGGCGGCAAAAGAGGCAAGAGCCCGGATAAAAATCAACAAACTCCTTGAAGAATCCGGCTGGCGCTTTTTTGATACCCCCGATGGCAAGGCAAACATCCTCCTGGAGAACAATGTAAAGCTCACCGAGACCAAGTTTGACGAATTTGGTCAGGATTTTGAGAAAACCAAGAACGGCTTCATCGACTTTCTCTTGCTGGATAATCAGGGCTATCCCTTTATCGTGCTGGAAGCCAAGGCGGAGGATAAGAACCCACTGTTCGGCAAAGAGCAGGCTCGCCGCTATGCTGAAGCCCAGCATTGCCGGTTTATCATCCTTTCCAACGGGAACAGTCACTATTTTTGGGATTTAGCGTGCGGCAATCCCAGCATCATAAGCCGCTTTCCCACTCCGGAAAATGTGAGCAGTATTGACGGTGCAGGCGCTGCAGCGGGCGGTTGCCGCCGAAAAAAACCGCTTCCTTTTTGAGATGGCGACGGGCACCGGAAAGACCCTGGTGTCAGCCGCGGTGATCCGGCTTTTTCTGCGGACCGGCGACCCCCGGCGGCGGGTACTGTTTCTGGTGGATCGGGTGGAACTGGAGCGGCGTTTGCTTTTGGATTCCTACAAAACCTTCGGCTGTGAGACCGGGGAGCCGACCTTCCGCTATTCATTGCTGGATGGGGTTAAAGAGAACTTTCTGGTAAACCCAATAGTGATTGATGCCCGGACGGAGATTACCACCCAACTGCTTTCCGACAAGGGTTATGCGGTAATCGCCTTGAATGAAGACGGTGAAGAAGCGGAGGAGATTTTTGGCTACGAGGAATACGAGAAGAAATTCTTTTCCGACAATACCAACCGGGCCTTCTGTAAGGTCTTTCTGGAAAACGCCCTGCGGGACCCTATCAGTCGTGAGATCGGCAAGACCATTGTTTTCTGCGTTTCCCAAAACCATGCGGCAAAAATCACTCAGATTTTGAATGAATATGCCCACGCCATGTTTCCCGGCAAATACCAGTCTGATTTTGCCATTCAGGTAACATCCCGGATTGCCGATGCCCAGCAGTTTACCGTGAACTTTGCCAACAACAAACTATTAGGATCCGGCAATTTTGATCCCGCTTATATCACCAGTAAGGCCCGTGTCTGCGTAACCGTGGGGATGATGACCACCGGCTACGACTGCCCCGACATCCTCAACCTCTGCCTGATGCGTCCGATTTTCTCCCCCACCGATTTCATCCAGATAAAGGGCCGGGGAACCCGGAAGCACGATTTTTCCGAGCAAATGATCGATCCCAAAAAGAAAGAGCAGTTGGATACCGTTCAGAAAAGCCGGTTCAAACTGTTTGACTTCTTTGCCAACTGCGAATACTTCGAGGAAAAGTTCAACTACGATGAAAAGCTTGAAGTCCCAAAACCCGGGCAGGCCGAATGGGCAGGGGATTCACCCTTACCGTCGAATTGGTCTGATGTGTATAACAGTACTATTGATGACAGGCTAAGTACCCTGAACCAGAAAGAAATAGGAAGCGAGGGAATGAAGGTTGACTGGATGTTCTTTGAAAAATTCGGCCACACCATTAGAAACGATTATCCTGTCGTAAAAGAGTTGTACGAAGCGGAAAAGTGGGATGAACTGTTAGACTATATTGACAAAAATGTTTTGAATAAACCGGCTGAGTTCTTTACCCTGGAGAAACTTCGAAGGGCGATTAACGCTGATTGGCGTATTGGGATGAAAGAAATTATAGAAAAAATATATTCCAATGATTATACCTTCAAAACCAGGGAAGAACGGTTAGATGAGGAGTTTGATAAATTTGACAGCCGGTATATCCACAATGAAGCGGATTTTGATTCCGCAAAAATGTTCTTCAAAACATATATTGATGATAGGGAATTCAGGGATATCGTAGACAGCGGCCGATTTGCTGAATTGAATAATAACCCCAATGGGGAGGTGTTCAGGGCATTGACGCAGGAACGCCGAAAAATAATAATTGAGTATATCAAAGACCTTGTGCCCTGGAATGATTTTGTTCGATAGGAATGAGTGATGTTAGATGATGTGACAAAACGCAGAATTGATGCCGCCAGGGATATACTGGTAGGAAAGGTGCCGGTTCCCTCCAGCCAGGTTGAACAAATCACCATAGCCCTCATCTATAAATTCATGGACGACATGGATAAGGAATCGGTGTCCATGGGCGGCAAGTCGAGTTTCTTCTCAGGCAGCTACAAAAAATACGCCTGGTCAAATATCTTTGATCCCCGGCTCGGCGGTTTTGAGTTAATCAACCTCTACGGGGAAGCGATTGCCAAGCTCAATCAAAACCCGAACATCCCCCAACTGTTCCGCGACATCTTCAAGAACGCCTATCTCCCCTACCGTGACCCGGAAACCCTCAAGCTCTTTCTCAAAACCATCAACGAATTTTCCTACAACCATTCCGAAGACTTAGGTGACGCCTTTGAGTATCTCCTTTCGGTTCTGGACAGCCAGGGCGACGCCGGACAATTCCGCACCCCCCGGCACATCATTGATTTTATGGTAGCCGTGGTTGACCCCAAAAAACAGGAGACCATCATTGACCCCGCCTGCGGTACCGCAGGATTTCTCATTTCATCCTACAAGCATATCCGCAAAGCGAACACCGACACCACAAAAGTGGTGCAACGCCCCGGCGATTTACTGTCCCCAACGGAACGGAAAAAGCTCCTTGCCAATTTTAAGGGCTACGATATTTCCCCGGACATGGTCCGCCTTTCCCTGGTGAACCTCTACCTCCACGGCTTTGTCCAGCCCCAGATTTACGAGTACGACACCCTGACCAGCGAAGACCGCTGGAATGAATACGCCGATGTTATCCTGGCGAATCCCCCCTTCATGTCCCCCAAGGGCGGCATCATCCCCCACAAACGCTTTTCCGTCCAGAGCAAACGGAGCGAGGTGCTTTTTGTGGATTACATCGCCGAACACCTCACCCCCACAGGCCGTGCCGCAGTAATTGTGCCGGAGGGTATCATCTTCCAAAGCGGCGGGGCCTACAAACAGCTCCGCAAGATGCTGCTGGAAAAGTATTTGTACGCCGTGGTGTCCCTGCCTGCGGGGGTGTTTAATCCCTATTCGGGGGTTAAGACTTCTATTCTGCTTCTGGACCGGCAAATTGCTGCCAAGAGTGACGCTATTCTGTTTGTGAAGATTGAGAATGACGGGCTTGCGCTGGGGGCGCAGCGGAGAGAGATTGATAAGAACGATTTGCCGGATGCGTTGAAGGTGATTAGGAAATTTCAGAAGAGTCCGCGGGTGCGAACCGATGGTTCGACACAGGGTAACGCGGGGAATGTGCTTGTGGTGGCAAAGGAGAAGATTGCGGAGAATGGGGAGTATAACCTGACCGGAGAGCGGTACCGGGTGGTGGAGAGGAAGGGGAAGCAGAAGTGGGAGATGGTGAGGTTGGGGGATTTAGAAAATCAAAATAAAATTGAATTTTTGCGAGGTGAAGGAATTGCGAAAAAAGACATTATAGAAGGTGGCACTTGCAAATGTATTCATTACGGAGAAATTTATACAACATATCAACCAATCATCAAGCATATTGTTAGTAAAACAAATTATGCTGGAAAAATTATTTCAAAAAAAGGCGATGTATTAGTACCTTCAACTACAACAGCAGATGCGATGGGTATAGCGGTTGCACGATCCATAAATGAAGATAATGTTATAATTGGCGGAGACATAAATATTATCAGAACAGAAAATGCATACGTTTTATCTGATTATTTGGCACAAATAATCAGTAATCCGCCACTAAAGAATGAATTGGCAACTTATGCGAAAGGGGCAAATATTTTGCATTTGTCAAATAATGATTTAAAGCAACTTTCAATACCGTTGCCGCCGCTTGATATTCAGCGGGAGATTGTGGCGGAGATAGAGGCGTACCAGCGGGTTATCGACGGGGCGCGGCAGGTGGTGGACAACTGGAAGCCGCAGATTGAGGTTGATCCTGAATGGCCGATGGTGAAGTTGGGGGATGTATGTGAAAATTATGACAATAAACGGCGTCCAGTTGAAAAGTCGGAAAGAAAATCAGGCAAATATCCCTATTATGGAGCTTCTGGTATTGTAGACTATGTTGATTCATATATTTTTGATGGTGAGTTTTTGCTAATATCAGAGGACGGCGCTAATTTGCTGATGAGAAATACCCCTATTGCCTTTTCAATTTCAGGAAAAAATTGGGTAAATAATCATGCCCATATATTGAAATTTGCGGACAGGGAAACTCAGAAGTGGGTGGAATTCTATATAAATCAGATAAATATTGAACTTTACATTACCGGAATGGCTCAACCTAAATTAAATCAATCCGCACTTAATAAAATTGAGATACCTTTTCCACCAATTGAGGCCCAGTGTGAGATTGTGGCTAAAATTGAGGCTGAACGGAAAGTGGTTGACGGGTCCGGGAGCTTATGATAGGATATGAGAAGATTAAGAGGTTGTGGATGGGGTTTGGGGGGAGTAAATGTATTGGCTATAAAATATGTTATACGAGATAAGGCAGCAATTGGCGTGTTGACAATTATAATAATTAGCACTAGAATAAATTAATTAAAGAGGAATCGAATATGGCAATAAATACAATCATGCAGGAATTAGTTGAGATGGGATTATATTCAGCAAAAGATTATGATCAAGAGACAAATAGTACCTTGCTTTCTTATATATATGGTAATGACATGAATAGATTAGCTGTAGATTTATATTGTCCATACTGTAAAGAGCATTCAACATTTAATCCAAGCTCTGAAGAACAGTTGCGTAGACATTTGGAAGGAAGAGGAGCTGATTTTTTATTCAGAGAAGGGCTATTCAAATTTATTGTTTTGCATTTTCGATGTGCTAGAGAAATGGGTCATTATTTATGTGTCCAATTAAAGATTGAAAATAGTAAAATTATCAAAATCGGACAATATCCTTCTATTGTAAATATTGATGGTCCACAATTTAATAAATATAATAAAATATTACCAGACGATAAAATAAAAGAACTTAAAAAAGCAGTTGGTTTGTTTTCGCACGGCATTGGCATTGGTTCATTTGTCTATTTACGACGTGTTTTTGAATATTTAATTGAAGAAGCTTTTGAACAAGCAAAATCAGAAGGTAAAATTGATGAAGGATCATTTATGAGAGAAAGAATGGGTGAGAAGATAGACAGCCTAAAAGATTATCTACCAAAAATTCTCACTAGTAATAAGATTTGGTATAGTATAGTTAGTGCTGGCATTCATTCAATGTCTGAGGAAGAATGTAATAAAAATTTTAAGGTTTTAGAAAAAACTATTACCAGACGATAAAATAAAAGAACTTAAAAAAGCAGTTGGTTTGTTTTCGCACGCCATCGGCATTTTTATCGAACCTTTTTATCAGGAGATTCAGATGATTAATAATATAGGGGCTGTGTGTCGAGATAAAAAGTTCTATTTCGTTTTTATTATTGATGAAACACTTGCTTACAATGTC
>BNUX01000046.1 GCA_025997675.1 Spirochaetia bacterium
CGGCTTAAGGATGTTGAAGAGTCCCAGCAGAAGATCGTGTCCATTATCCGGCATCTGGAAGAGACCGGGGAAATCGTGGTTGCCCGTGCCGGTGAGGATGAGTTGGTAGTATGATTAACAAGGCGGTTTTCAGGCCCGGCGAACTGGTGCTTAGTAATGAAACGGTGTTTCTGGAGCCTCCCCTCCTGGCCTATGTGGATACGGCGCTGGAGGAACTGGACCATGTCCCGGAGGTGCCGGAGTATACCGGCCCCACTGCGGATGACCTCAGGCGGGAGGCGGAACTGTTCAAGTCCCACTGGGATGAAGAACGGGAGGCCATGATCCGGGATGCCCAGGAACGGGCGGAGGCCATCATTTCCGAAGCCCAGGCAAACGCCGGCGAAGAGGTGCTCCGGGTGTCCGACGAGGCGGAGCAGATAAAACAGCAGGCGGAAGCGGAGGGGGAGAAGATACGCGCCGGGGCGGCACAAAAGGCCGCGGAGATTGAAGGCGCCGCCGAGGCCGCCTTTCTGAAGGCGCGTAAGGAAGCAACGGAAGCGGGTTTCAAGGAAGGCCGGGAAGCGGGGTACACCGAAGGCAAGGCCGAAGCCGACCGCCTGATTGAACGGGTCCAGACCGTGCTGGAACGGGCCCAGGGCCGCCGGGAGGAGATCCTGGTGGAGACCGAGCAGCAGATTGTAGATTTAGTATTACTGATGGCCCGAAAGGTTATCAAGATCATCTCCGAAACCCAGAAGGACGTGGTACAGGAAAATATCATTGCAGCCCTGCATAAGGTAAAGAGCCGGGGTACTATCACTATCCGGGTGAACGTGCGGGATTTAGAGCTCACCACCGAACACATCGACGGCTTTATTCAGAAGATGGAAGGGGTAAAGGGGATACAGGTGGCGGAGGATTCCACGGTTGATCCCGGCGGCTGTATCATTGAAACGGACTTCGGCGAAATTGACGCCCGTATCAGCAGCCAGCTTGCGGAGCTTGAGACGAAGATCCGCTCGGCATCCCCGATTATGGAAAAGCCTAAGCCTGTGGGTACAGCCGGATAGGGGCGCATCATGGAAACCATTTTAGACAAGTATCTCGAAACGGCGGACCACACGGAAACCATCAAATATGTGGGCCGGGTGATTAAGGTCCAGGGTATCCTCATCGAAAGCGCCGGCCCCCAGGCGGTGATAGGGGAAGTGTGCCGTATTGAGGTCCCACGGGGTAGGGGCTTAATCCGGGCCGAGGTGGTAGGGCTTGCGGGCGGTATCGTCCAGCTTATGGCTTACGAGGAAATTGAGGGCATTGAGATTGGTAACCGGGTAATTGCCACCGGGGATCAATTGGTCGTAGCGGTTTCACCCAAACTTTTAGGCCGGGTCCTTGACGCTATGGGCCGCCCCGTGGACGACAAGGGTGAAATTGAATCGCCTTTGTACTATCCCGCCATCGCCAGCCCCCCGGACCCCCTCAAGCGGCGCCGGATTGTTGATCCCCTTGCCACCGGGGTCAGGGCCATCGACGGGATGCTGACCATAGGCCGGGGTCAAAGAATGGGTATCTTTGCCGGTTCCGGGGTGGGGAAGTCCACCCTCCTGGGCATGATTGCCCGGAATACCAGCGCCGATGTGAACGTGGTGGCCCTTATCGGTGAGCGGGGGAGGGAGGTGAACGAGTTTATCGAACGGGACCTGGGGCCGGAAGGCCTGGCCCGCAGCGTTATTATTGTAACCCCCTCCAACTCACCCCCCCTGGCCCGGCTCCGGGGTGCATACACGGCTACGGCGGTGGCGGAATACTTCCGCGACCAGGGCAAGGACGTGATGCTCCTCTTTGATTCGGTTACCCGCTTTGCCCGTGCCCAGCGGGAAATCGGCCTTGCCGCAGGCGAACCCCCGGCAACCCGTGGCTACACCCCCAGTATGTTCGACTCCATGCCCAAACTGCTGGAACGCTGCGGTACCTCGGATAAGGGCACCATCACCGGCTTCTACACCATCCTGGTGGACGGCGATGACATGGACGAACCGGTGGCGGACACGGTCCGGGGAATCCTGGACGGCCACATGGTCCTTTCCCGCAGCCTGGCCCAACGGTATCATTACCCCGCCATAGATATCCTGGCCAGTATATCCCGTCTGGCTTCGACCGTATGCGGCCCGGTTACCATAAAGGCGGTGGGGGCCGTCCGCCGTCTCCTGGCGGTTTATGCGGAGGCGGAGGACCTGATCAATGTGGGGGCCTACCATGCGGGTTCCAATCCGGGGATTGATGAAGCCATCGCCAAGCGGGAAGCCCTCGAAGCGTTTCTTACCCAGACGGTGGAAGAAAGAACCCCGGTAGAGGACACCCTCAAAGCCCTGGGCAAAATCGCCGGGATTGATATCCCCGCAGAAGAATTATCACGGTATCAGATATGAAGCGTTTCAAGTTCGGTCTCCGGAAAGTATTGGAACTGCGGGAACACGCGGAGAAGGAAGCGGAGATCGAACTGGGCAAGGCCGTGGGCGCCCTGACCCTCCTAGAGCGGCACATAGCGCAGGTAGCGGAAGAACGGAGCGGGGCCGCCGCGAAACGGTTCGCGCCGGAGAACGGTCTCGCAGACATGCAAAGCTACGAACGGTATATCCTCCGGCTCGACCGTACCCGTGATACGCTCCTCATGGACGCCGCCAAGGCGGAACTGGTGGTGGCGGAGAAGCGCGATATTTACATGGAAGCCGCCCGGGACAGGAAGGCGCTGGACAAGGTAAGGGAACGCCGTCAGGGGGAGTACCGGAAGTTTGCCCTGGCGGAGGAGAATAAGGAACTGGATGATGTGGCGGCCCGCATGAGGCGGACCCGGCGGACATAGCTATTTTACTAAAGTATTCCTCCCGATAAAGCGATACTAAAAGGAATGAGGAGTCTTGAATGAAAAAGCGTACCGCTGTTGCTGCTGTTCTTATACTTGTCTTGAGTACTACGATACTATCTGCCCAGGAAGAAGCGGACGATCCGGAAGATGCTGAACCGGCTGCTTTAGATGCGGCGCTTGCCGAAGTTATCCCTGACTACACCGAGGATGCTGAACTGGTTTCTTCAAAAGCAGCGCTTCCTGAAACTGCACCCCCCCCGCCTCCGGTCAACGCCGCGCCGAATCCGCCGGCACCTGCAGTGGTAGAAGCTGCCCGTCCCGAAGGTGCGCCCGCCGCCCCCAATAATGCCCTTATCTATTTCAACCGGGGGAATTGGTATAGAGCCAGGGGCAATTATGATGCGGCCATAGCGGATTATACCCGGGTAATCAGAATCAATCCCAATGACGCTAAAGCCTATTACAATCGCGGTTTTTCATACCATAACAGGGGCGCCTATGACCGGGCCATTGCGGACTATACCGCCGCGCTGAACATCAATCCCTACTATAGCGATGCCTTACATAGTCGTGGTAATGCCTACAGAACCAGGGGTGACTATGACCAGGCTATCGCGGACTATGCCGCCGCGCTGAACATCAATCCCTACGATGCCTTAGCAAACGTGAGCCTTGACATGGCACAGCGGGAACGGAGCTATTGGGTCTCCCTTGCGCAAAGAAGGTATTGGGGTACCCCGGGTTTTTAATACCTATCAGGGCCGGCGCATACTTGCTCAGTAATGGCCGGTGACCCGAATTCTTATGTCCTAGTGCGGTAGACGGTTTGGCGGCGGTTGCCGCAGCCTCTGCGGCGGTTGCCGGTGTAATACCTATTGAAAGCCCTTTACACAGGTGCGTAAAATCATCTATACTAACGATTATGATATTTCCCTTAGAAGAACTTATTGAGTACGAAGGCAACATGTACGAGATCACCGCCGCCGCTTCCCGCCGGTCCTACCAGCTTTCCATGCTGAAGGACCCGGACATTGAGGATAATGAGGGCAAGGTGGTGTCCCTGGCGGCCCGCCAAGTCTTTACCAGCGAGATAGAATTCCACCTGGAAGATTGATACCGGTTTGCTCATCATTTGTTAGAGCTGGAGGATATTACTGAAAAAGTATGCGCCGGCCCTGAAGTACTTGACAAAACATATTGCCAAAGGTACAGTGAGTAGGACATTCGGAATATCATACCAAGGGGCCGTTCCGAACGGCCCTTTTTTTTGAAGTTCCCAATAAAGGGCGTGGAATGAGGTATACCCCCAGACAGGCGGACAGCCTCTATGAGACCCTGGAACCGGTGGCCCGCAGCCTGGGGATGGCCCTGGTAGAGCTGACCCTCTCCCGCCATAGGGGCAGCGTCCAGGTCCGGGGGGTGGTTTACAGGACGGGTAAGGCCGCCGTCGGGGTGGACGATTGTTCCCGGGTACACCGGGCTATATTGCCCCTCCTGGAGCAGGCTTTTCCCGGGCAGGACCTCTTTGTGGAGCTGAGTTCCCCCGGTATAGACCGGGTGATCAAGGACGGCAGGGAATTCGTCCATTACCTGGGCCGGGGGGTGCGGTGTTACCGCACGGATATAAGCGATTGGACCGGAGGGATTCTCCGGTCTGCGGATGAAAATGGGATTGTTCTTAAAGGAAAGGATGGTATGACAACATTAACGTATGGGTGTATCGCAAAGGCGAAACTCGATGATACAATAGAAAACAGAGGGGAGGTTTAAGCTCGTGGCAACAGATATGTCGGAGGCAATCCACCAGCTTATCCAGGATCGGGGTATGTCGGAGGAGCTTGTCCTCAGAACCATAGAAGATACCCTTTTGGCGGCTTATAAGCGGAAGTTTGGCAATGCGGACAACGCCATTGTCCGGTTTAACGATACCAATACCGAGGTATCGATATATGCCCAGAAAAAGGTCGTTGACGGGGTCTACGATCCGGTTTCGGAGGTAGACCTGGAGGAAGCCCGGGAACTCAATCCGGAAGCGGATATTGATGACGAGCTCCTCATCGAAGTGGACCCCAAGGACTTTGACCGTATTTCGGTGCAGAGCGCCAAGCAGACCGCCAAGCAGTCCATCCGGGAAATAACGAAGGACTCCCTGTATTCGGAATACATTGATAAGGTGGGGGAGATCATCATCGGGTACTATCAGCGGGAGCGGAACGGGACCATCTATGTGGACCTGGGCAAGCTGGAGGGGATACTCCCCAAGAAGTTCCAGTCCCCCCGTGAGGTGTACCACGTTAACGACCGCATCAAAGCCCTGATTACCGAGGTAAATAAGACCCCCGCAGGGCTCCAGATAGTCCTTTCCCGGACCCATACCGACTTTGTCCGGGCCATTTTTGAGCTTGAGGTGCCCGAGGTTTACGACAAAACCGTGGAGATCCACAAGATCGTCCGGGAAGCGGGGTACCGCACCAAGCTGGCGGTCTATTCCAACCGGGATGATGTGGACCCCGTGGGGGCCTGCGTAGGCCTGAAAGGGGTGCGTATCCAGGCGGTTATCCGGGAACTGGAGGGGGAAAAGATAGACATCCTCAAGTACGACCCCGATCCCCGCCGCTTCATCAAAAACGCCTTGTCTCCGGCGGAAGTCCGGGATGTGATCCTCCTGGATGAGAACAAACATCAGGCATTGGCGGTGGTGGGTGATACCCAACTGTCCCTGGCCATCGGTAAGCAGGGCCTCAACGTGCGGCTGGCAAACCGGCTGGTGGACTGGAACATCGACGTCAAGACCGACGCCCAGTTTGGGGAAATGGATATCGCCAGTGAATCCCGGCGGGCGGTATCGGAACTGTTCGGGGACGCCGAGGGCGACCCTTACGGCTATGGGGAAGAGCTTTCCCGGATATCCGAGCTTCCCGGGGTGGATGCCCAGGTTGCCGCCGCCTTGCTGGAAAACAATATCGACTTTATAGAAGATTTCCTTTCTCTGAACGAAGAGGAAACGGCGGCGCTCAAGGGGATCACGGCGGAACAGGTTTCCGCCCTGCGGCTGCTCATCGAAGAGTTTGTGGAAGTGGTGGAAGAAGAAGCGGAAGAGGATTATGAAGAGGGCGCTCCCGAAGAAGCGGGGGAGGAAGCCGGGGAGGCCGAAACACCTCCGGCCCCTGCGGGTGGAGAAGCGGAAGCAGGTCTTGCCGCAGCTGAGGAATATGACTGCCCTGAATGCGGCGCAAAGATAACCGTAACTATGACCAATTGTCCGAATTGCGGTATCGGATTGAGTTTTGAATTTGAGGACGAATAAAGGTGGAACATGGCTGAGGAATTAGACACTACGCAAAAACCCAAGGTAGAGCTCATCAAGCATCAGAAGAGTGAGCAGGACGCTTCGGAAAGCTCCCTTAAAGGGGGCTTGGACCATGGTGACCATGCGCTCAAGGAGAGCGGTGCGCTCAAGGAGAGCGGTGCGCTCAGGGAGAGCGGTCGCCGTAAGGTGGTCGTGGTCAAGAAAAAGGTCTCTACAAAGAAGCCTCAGCCAAAAATTGTGGTATCACCCCGGCCTGGTCCCGAAGAGGCTCCGGAAACACCGGTCCTTGGACCGACTGTTCCCGCAGCCGAAGAGGTAAAACCGGACGGCAGCCGCGTGAATTCCATGCCCAATACCCAGCGGCCCATAGCGGCTGCCGGCAGGGTTGGCGGCCGCCCGGTGGGCTCCCCCCCACCCCGAAACAATGGTCCCCAGCCCCGCTCCGGCTCACCCTTTCCCCCGCGGCCTCTGGGCACCGCCGGCAAGGTCGGCGGCCGGCCTATGGGTCCCCGTCCTGAGGGCGGCGGCCAGGGGGGTCCCCGACCCGGCGGCTATGGCCAGGGGGGTCCCCGGCCCGGCGGCTATGGTCAAGGCGGCTCCCGGCCCGGAGCTTACGGCCAGGGCAGCTTTAACCAGGGAGGTCCCCGACCCGGCGGCTATAGCCAGGGCGGCCCCCGGCCCGGAGCTTACGGCCAGGGCGGCTTTAACCAGGGGGGTCCCCGACCCGGCGGCTATGGCCAAGGCGGCCCCCGGCCTGGGGGCTACGGTCAGGGCGGCTATGGCCAAGGAGGTTCCCGACCCGGCGGCTATGGTCAGGGCGGCTATCGTCCCGGCGGCCCCGGCGGCAGGCCCGGCATGGGTGGTCAAAGAGGCGGCCCGCCGCCGCTTCCCCTGGCGGATAACAAGGGACCGGTTAAGAAGACCTTTAAGAGCAAAAAGCCGGTTTACCTGCGGAAAGAGCAGGAGATGGGGGAGAAACTCCTCCAGGCCAAGAAGAAGATTGCCCAGGTTGCCAACCCGGTGCCTAAATCCATTGATATAATGGAAGTAGTTTCGGTTTCCGAGCTGGCCCGGAAGATGAACCTGAAGGCTTCGGACCTGATCCACAAGCTCATGAGCATGGGGCAGATGGTTACCATCAATCAGCAGATTGATGCGGAAACCGCCACCATCCTTGCGGCGGAATTCGGGGCGGATGTGAAGATCGTCAGCCTCTACGACGAAACCCTGATAGCTACTTCCTCCGATGATGACGCCTCCCTTGTGTCCCGCCCTCCGGTGGTTACGGTCATGGGCCATGTGGATCACGGGAAGACGAAACTTTTGGATGCCATCCGCAGTACCGACGTGGTTGCCGGGGAATTCGGCGGCATTACCCAGCATATCGGGGCCTATACGGTGGATACCCCCCACGGGAAGATTGCCTTCCTGGATACCCCGGGACATGAGGCCTTTACCCGTATGCGGGCACGGGGCGCCCAGGTTACGGATATCGTGATCCTGGTGGTAGCCGCAGACGACGGGGTCATGCCCCAGACCATTGAGGCCATTAACCACGCCAAGGACGCCAATGTCCCCATCATTGTGGCGGTGAATAAGATTGATAAGCCCGAGGCAAATCCGGACAAGGTAAAGAGCCAGCTTTCCGAGTTGGGCCTCATGCCCGAAGACTGGGGCGGCCAGACCATGTTTGTAGAGCTATCGGCCCTGAAAAAAGAAGGTATTGATAAACTCATCGACGCCATACTGCTCTTAGCGGAAATCCTCGATCTCAAGGCAAACTATAACTGCAGTGCCGAAGGAAAGGTCCTGGAGTCTCGGATTGACCATGGCCGGGGCGTCGTCGCCACGGTGATGGTGGAACGGGGAACCCTGAACATCGGGGACTCCTTTGTAGCCGGAATCTGGCCCGGTAAGGTCCGCGCCCTCTTTGACGATAAGGGCAAGAAGGTTGATATCGCCACCCCGGCCATGCCCGTGGAAGTCCTGGGCTTTGAGGGTATCCCCGACGCCGGGGACCCCCTGCAAGTGGTGGAGGACGAAAAGGTGGCCCGGGGCATTTCCGCCAAGCGCCAGGAATTAAAGCGCTTTGAGAGCTCAAAGAATCTCGTCAAGGTCACCCTGGATACCCTTTCGGATACCATCAACGCCGGGGCCATCCAGGAATTGAAGGTTATTATCAAGAGCGATGTCCAGGGGTCTGCGGAGGCCCTCCGGGCAAGCCTGGAAAAACTGTCCACCAAAGAGGTGCGGCTCAACGTCATCCAGGCCCTCCCCGGCGCCATCAACGAAGGGGATGTGGACTTGGCCATCGCCTCCAACGCCATCATCATCGGCTTTAACGTGCGGCCCGTTCCCAAGGCTCGGGCGCTTGCGGATCAGGAGAAGGTGGACATCCGGCGCTACAACATCATCTACAAGGCGGTGGAGGAAATCCAAATGGCCATGGAGGGGATGCTCAAGCCCGACACCAAGGAGGTCATTATCGGCTCGGTGGAAGTCCGGGAAACCTTCAAGGTGCCCAAGATTGGGACCATCGCCGGCTGCTATGTGCTTACGGGCATGGTCAAGCGGAGTGCCGGCATCAACGTTATCCGGGAGGAGATTGTCATCCATACCGGCAAGATCGCCTCCCTCAGGCGTTTCAAGGATGACGCCAGGGAAGTTGCCGCCGGGTATGAGTGCGGTATAGGGCTTGAGGAATTTGACGCCATCCAGGTGGGGGACCAGTTTGAGGTCTTCGAGGTGGTGGAAGTGGCGCGAAAATTAGCGGCCAACTGATCTATGTCGGAATATAGAACCGAACGGGTAGGGCGGCTTATCCAGGAAAAGATTGGCGGTCTCATTGTGGGGGGGAAGGTGAAGGACCCCCGGGTGGACCCCTTTCTCTCCATAACCCGGGTCACGGTTTCCCGGGACTTTGCCTATGCGGATGTCTATGTTTCAAGCTATAAATCCGCCGGGCTTAGTATGGGAGTCGAGGGCCTGCAAAGCGCCGCCGGCTTTATCCAGTCCCAGCTTGCAAAGATGATGCGTCTCCGTCAAACTCCCCGGCTTCGGTTCCACGAGGATCAGGGCATACGGGAGGGCTTTGAACTGGTGCAAAAAATAGAGGGCCTTGTACGTGACTGACGGTATCCTGCTGCTCAATAAACCCGCAGGCTTAACCTCCTTTGATTCCCTTAACGCCGTAAAGAAAGCCCTGGGAACCCGTAAAGTGGGGCACACCGGCACCCTGGACAAGTTTGCCTCGGGTCTCCTGGTGGTCCTGGCCGGCTGGGCCCTGAAATTGAGCCCCTGGTTTGATCGCTGCGATAAGCAGTACGAAGGGGTCATCCGTTTCGGCGTAGAAACCGATACCCTGGACCCCGAGGGTGTCCCGGTGGGGGAAGGGGAAGTTCCCAGCCGGGAACGGCTTGAACAGGCCCTAACCATGTTTCAGGGCGATATTATGCAGGCCCCGCCGGCCTATTCGGCTATTCATATAGAAGGAAAGCGGGCCTATCAGATGGCCCGGTCCGGCGCCGAGGTAAAGATGGAAGAGCGGCCGGTGACGATCCATGCCCTGGAACTCCGCTCCTACAAACCTCCTCTGGCCAACGTGTACGTACACTGCTCCAAGGGGACCTACATTAGATCCCTGGCCCGTGATATAGCTCTGGCAGCAGGTTCCCGCGCCCACTTAGCTTGCCTGGAACGGACGCGGGTGGCGGGGTTTGACCTTGCCGATGCGGTCCCTATGGACTCTCCGAACCTGGCCGCCGCCCTGGGACCCATCAGCCCGGAAACCTTCGACGCCCTGGGTTTGCCCTGGATTACCGTGGACGAGGCTGTTGCGAAAAGCATGCGCCAGGGAAAACCCCTGGACAGAATGATTGGCGACGTCCCTATCCCGGAATCCCTGGGGGTGTTTTGTGACGACGGCTTTGTGGCGGTAATTGTGAAAAAACAAGGCAACCGCAGCTGGTCCTATGGGTATGTTCATGCGGGTGCTTGAATGGGCGGAGTTTGCCGCCGCCGGCATCGCCAATCCCGGCAGTGCCATCACTATCGGGGTCTTTGACGGCATCCACCGGGGGCATCAGGCCCTGCTGGAACGGGTGCTTTCGTCAGACTTATACCCGGTGGTGATAAGCTTTATCCGGAGCCCGAAATTCGTGCTGCGCCCCGAAACCGCCGAGGGTGATATCATGGGGGTGGACCAAAAGCTCCGTTTGTTTGAACAAATGGGGGTAGGCCTTACGGTTATGATTGACTTTTCCGAAAGATTCAGTAAACTAAGTGGCAAGGAATTCATCGATTTGTTACAGGATCGGGGAAGCTTGCGTTATTTGGTAATTGGCAGCAATTTTCGTTGCGGCTACCGGCATTCTACCGATGCGGCGCTCATTCAGGCAATGAATCTGGCGGCGGGGATCCCTACAAAGGTGGTTCCCCCGGTGATGGCCGGAGGAGAGCGTGTCAGTTCGAGCCGTGTCCGCGCCGCGATATCCGCCGGCGGCCTCGTTGAGGCGGCGGCGCTTCTCGGTCGAAGGGTCGAAATCGATTTTACCGGATTGTCCGCTACCCCCGGACCCGGCGGGGTTTATTTTGACTTGGCCGCCAAAAACCGAATCATGCCGCCGCCTGGCCGGTACCCGGTAGTACTTTTCCAGGATTCCCCGGTGGGGATAGAAACGGAGGTTTCCATCAATAGGAATGGCGTTTTTATTCCAACACCCTTCGATGCCGTGCGCATTGAGTTTTTAAACGGTTCCCAATAGGAGTGAAATAAATGGCTTTAACCAAAGAAAGTGTAACTTCCCTGGTAAACAAGTTCGGTAAAAACGACAAAGACACCGGAACATCGGAAGTACAGATCGCCCTGCTCACGGAGCGAATCAACCAGCTCACCGAGCATTGTAAGCAATTCAAGAAGGATAAGTCCAGTCAGCGGGGCTTATTGATCCTCGTCGGACAACGCCGAAGAATGCTGAAATATTTCCAGCGGACTAATCTGGAGAAGTACCGGGTTCTGATCAAAGAGCTTGGTCTCCGCAAGTAATTACAGCCTTTGGCTGTCCACGGCCCGGCGCTCGTTTAAATAACGTGCGCCGGTATTATTCAGAAAACAAAGACAGGAGTATATGGTTCAACGAGTAAGTTATCAAATTGCCGGCAAGGAATTGATCCTTGAGACCGGTAAAATCGCGAAACAGGCCGGCGGGTCCGTATTCGCCCAATACGCGGGTTCCGTGGTAATTGCCACGGTTTGTTCATCGGCAAACGCCCAGGAAGGACTGGACTACGTCCCCCTCACGGTGGACTACAACGAGAAGTACTACGCCGCCGGGAAGATCCCCGGGGGCTTTATCAAGCGGGAGACCCGGCCCAAGGATAAGGAAATCCTGGTCTCCCGGCTCATCGACCGGCCCATGCGGCCCCTCTTTGACAAGCGCTTTGGCAGGGAAATCCAGGTGGTGCCCACCACCATTTCCACCGACATGGTCAATCCCCCGGATATGCTGGCAATTGTCGCCGCCTCTGCTGCGGTCCATATTTCGGACATCCCCTTTGGCGGTCCCGCTGCCGGGGTACGGGTCTGCGCCGTGGGCGGTCAGCTCATCGTCAATCCCACCTACGAGGAAATCGAAAAGTCCACCCTGGAAATCGTGGTTGCCGGAACGAAGGAAGGCATCACCATGGTGGAAGGGGGGGGCAAGGAGGTCGATGAGGACCTGATAATCGCCGCCCTGGAAAAAGCCCAGCAGACGATCTCCGAACTCTGCAATCTCCAGGAAAAACTCCGGGAACTGGCGGGAAAGGAGAAGCTTCCCCTGCTCGAAGTGCCCTACACCCTGGAAAACGCCGATGCCATCCGTTCCGCCGCCTATACCCGGCTGGAAACGGCCTGCTTCCTCAAGGGCAAGCAGGAACGGCATAATGCCATACACGAGGTTAAGGCGGATCTTGCCGCCCAGTATAAGGCGCAGCTTGAGGACGAAAACCAGAAGAAGCTCTTTGACGCCCTCTTTGAGGATTTGCAATACGAAATACTCCGGGCATCAATCCTCGACAAGGGCGTCCGGGTGGACGGCCGGGGTACCGAGGATATCCGGGACATCACCTGCGAAATAAACATCCTCCCCCGGACCCACGGTTCCGCCCTCTTTACCCGGGGTGAAACCCAGGCCCTGGTGGTTACCACTCTGGGCACGGTCTTTGACGAGCAGATTTTTGACGATATCGAAGGCGACAAGCGGGAAAACTTCCTCCTCCACTACAACTTCCCCCCCTATTCGGTGGGCGAGACGGGCCGTATGGGTACGGGCCGCCGGGAAATCGGTCATGGCAATTTGGCCCGCCGGTCCCTGGAAGCCATGGTACCCAAGAAGGCGGAATTCCCCTATACCATCCGGGTGGTTTCGGAGATCATGGAATCCAACGGTTCCTCCTCAATGGCCTCGGTCTGCGGGGGCACCCTGGCCATGCTCCACGCCGGGGTTCCCATGAAGAAGCCCGTGGCGGGGATCGCCATGGGGCTCATCACCGAAGGGAAGGGCGGCCCCGGTGACCGCTACGCCGTGCTCTCCGACATCCTGGGTGACGAGGATCACCTGGGGGACATGGACTTTAAGGTGGCCGGTACAGAGGACGGGATCACCGGGTTCCAGATGGATATCAAGATTGCCGGGGTTTCACCGGAGGTAATGCGGAAAGCTCTGGACCAGGCCAAGCGGGGTAGGCTCCACATCCTGGGCATCATGAACCAGACCATCAGCAAGCCGGTGACGGAGATCAGCGAATATGCGCCGAAGATAGTCACTATGAAAATTGAGGTAGACAAGATTGGCGCACTCATCGGTCCCGGCGGCAAGAACATCAAGGCCCTCTGCGAGCAGTACAGCGTTACTATCAACACCGAAAACGATGGGACCGTGACGATTTACGGCAAGAACACTAAGGATGCCGAGGCTGCCAAGGCGGCGGTGACCGGCATAGTGGCGGACCCCGAAACGGGCCGGGTATACAACGGGGTGGTAAAGCGGATCATGGACTTCGGCGCCTTCGTAGAAATACTGCCGGGCAAGGAAGGGTTGGTGCATATTTCCAAACTTTCCCGTGAGCGAATCTCCGTGGTGACCGATGTTCTCAAGGAAGGCCAGGAAATACCGGTTAAGCTCCTTGAGGTCGATAAGATGGGGCGGCTCAACCTCTCCTATATCGACGCCATCGATCCCGACGGCGCCCCCGCCGAGGAACCGCGCAGCGAACGCCGCTTTGACCGTGGAGACGGAGACCGGCCCCGCCGTAATGACCGTGACCGGCCCCGCCGTTATTAAGGTTCTGAAAACGGACCCCGGCGCTTTCTTGCCGGAATATGCAACCGGCGGCGCGGCGGGGGCGGATATCAGGGCAAGGACGCCTCTGCCCATCGTAGTTCCGCCTTTGGGCCGTGCTCGTATCCCTACCGGGCTGGCTTTGGAGATTCCCCCGCTATACGAAGCCCAGGTCCGGCCCCGTTCGGGGCTGGCCGCGCGGTATGGAGTAACGGTGTTGAACGCTCCGGGAACTATTGACGCCGATTACCGGGGGGAGTTGGGGGTAATACTAGTCAACCTGGGGCAGGAGCCTTTTACGGTGCATGACGGGGACCGGATAGCCCAACTTGTTATCGCCCCCGTATGCAGAGCCCGTATGGTTGAGGCAGATTCCCTATCGGAAACGGCGCGCGGAGAAGGGGGCTTCGGATCCACAGGAATATGATGAAAACCGCATTGGAAACCAAACGATCCCTTTCCCGCACCATATTTTTTTATATCGTATCAGAAACGCTGTTCTCATTTTTGGTATCCTTCCTCTTCTTCTTTTTCATATTCTTTGTGAACCAGCTTTTGCTCATGGCCCAGGAAATATTAACCAAAAAGGTTCCCTTCTCGCAGGTAGCCCTGCTGGTGCTCTATTCCCTGCCCTCCATAATTGCTATGTCCGCGCCCTTCGCGTCCCTGGTAGGAACCCTGATGACCGTAGGCCGGCTCAGCTCCGATAATGAAGTGTTGGTACTCCTTTCTTCGGGACTGTCCTACCGGAATGTTTTTCTTCCCGCCCTGGCGGTGGGCATCGTTATATCTATCCTGTCCTTCATTGTCAATGACGTGCTCCTCCCCGCAGGAACGGTGCAGTTTTCCCGGCTGTACCGAAGAATCCTGGTGTCCACCCCGGCGCTGGAACTGGAGGCAAACTCGGTTAAGCGCTTTAAGGATACGGTGGTGGTAACCGGGGATGTTACGGGAAATGCCATCAGCGATGTGCTTATCCTTGACAAAACCAGTGATGGTGAGCGGCGGGTTATCATGGCAAAAACGGCGGAATTGAAGGACGGGGGCAGGCAGGGCCTGAGCCTGGATTTGGATGACGCCTTCATACAATCCTCAAAGGAACTGGCCCGCAGTGATTATGATTACGGTTCCTCAGGGTTTCTGCGCTACTGGGTTCCCCAGGAGGATCTTATCCAGGCGGTGTCCTCCATAGGCCCCCGGGAGATGAGTTCCACCGATGTGCGCACTGAAATAAAAAAAAAGCAGGAGAACCTCCGTACCCGGCTTGACCAGCGGTACAACAAGGCCCTGAACCATGCCCTGTCCCTGGAGCAGGCCATACGCAAGGGGCCCCAGGATGCCGAATGGAACCGCCGTGCAAATTATACCCAAAGTTTTACCCAGGAAACGGAAGCAGCAACGGCGCTGAAAAAAGACCGGAGCCTGCTCATCTACCGGCTTGAGTATTACAAGAAATTTTCCATCCCCTTCGGCGCCCTTTCCTTTGCATTCCTTGCGGTGTCCCTGGGGCTCCTGGCAAAAAAAAGCGGTCAGACCGTGGGCTTTATCTTCGGCATGTTCATCTCGGTTATCTACTGGGCGCTGCTTCTGGGTGGTCAGACCATGGGGCTGCGCCTGGGGTATTCACCCTTCTGGACCATGTGGCTCCCCAATATGCTTTCCATATTCATCGGGGTAATCATGGGTATCATAAGGATACGAAAATGATCCTTGACCGCTATCTCCTGCGCCAGTTTTTCCCCGTGTTTGTTGTGGCGGTTTCTATGTTTGTGATGCTCCTCTCGTTAATAGATCTCTTCGCAAATCTCTGGCGGTACCTTAACTACGAGGTACCCTTCAAGGAAATCCTCCGGGTTTGTTTTTATTACCTTCCCAAAAGTTTTTCCTACGCCATGCCCATATCACTGCTGTTTGCCGCCGCCTATACCCTGGGGGACCTCTACGCGCGGAATGAGCTTACCTCCATATTTTCTTCCGGGATACCCTTCTGGCGTTTTTCAATTTCCCTGATTGCGGTGGGACTCCTGGCCTCGGTGTTTGCCTTTTTTTTTGAAGACCGGGTGGTGGTGCCTACCCTCAGAATTAAGAACGACCTCTCCCGGCTCTATCTGCACCAGCAGCGGACGGAGAACAATTCTGATATTGTGATTAAAGCCAGAAACGGCGAGGTGATCTATTCGGTGGACTATTATGATAGTGTTAATGATACCCTGAATGGTCTCAGCATCGTTGAGCAGGCAGCGGACGGCGCCTTCATTGCCCTGATCCGCGCCCCCCAGGCAACATGGACCGGGGAATACTGGAAACTGTCCAATGCTATGGTGTACCGCCGGGAAGAGGGCTTACTCCGGGTGCGGCCCCTGGATGATTCTGACGTGTACCGGGAGCATCCGGATACCTTCAGGCGAAACGCCGTGGCGGTGGAGGACCTTCCGGTACGGGACGCGGGGGACCTGGTGCAGGACCTCCGCTCTGCGGGGCTTCCCTTTATCGGAGCCCTTGCGGAGTATTATCACCGGTATTCCTTTTCCACCGTATCACTGGTGATAATGATTCTGTCAATTTCCATGGGGGGCAGGTTCAGAAAAAATGTTTTGCTCATGAGCCTGCTCACCAGCCTGGGGGCGGCGGTGGTCTTCTATGTTTCGGAGATGATCACCATGATGATGGCCAAGCTGGGATACATTCCCCCTATTGTAGGCGCATGGTTTCCGGTGCTGGTCTTTATCCCGGTTGGTATCGTAATGCTGGTGAACGCAAAAACATAGGGGGGTAGCCTGAGCGGGGACGAGATTATCAACGCCTTGTTGTTGAAGTCGATGGGGCATTAGAAGGAGTGTTTTACTAAAAGGTGTTTTGTATGAAGAAAATCCCCCTGGACAATCCCTTTGCCGCCCCGGTCTTTTACCGGGAAACCACGGGCAGCACCATGTGGGACGCCCGGACTATCGCCGGGCAAGGGGGGACTCACGGTTCCGTGGTGGTTGCGGATGTCCAGGAAGCGGGCCGGGGCCGTGTCGCAAACCGTCCCTGGAAATCTGAAAAGGGCAAAAACCTCCTCTTTACCATACTGCTCCGCTATCCCGGCATCGCCGCCATTCCCCCGGCCCTCACCCTCAGGACCGGTCTGGCCTTAGCTCTGGCCATTGAGGATTTCGCCCCCGCACTCCAGGGCCGCCTCCAGGTGAAGTGGCCTAATGATGTGATGATTCCCTTGCCAAAACCAGGGACCTTTGGTAAGACCGCCGGGATACTCACCGAGGGGGACGGTGAGAAGGTGTATATCGGTGTTGGGGTGAATGTGGGACAGACGGACTTTCCGGCGGATATCCGGGGTAAGGCGGGCAGCATCGCCCTGACGCCGGGTGTTTCTCTGCTCCCGGACAGCCGGTTCCGTTTACTGGAAGCCTTCCTGCAACGCCTCTACGCCGAACTTGAAGGACCGGCCCAAACAGGAGACGGCTGGCGGGAACGGCTGGAGGAGCGGCTTTATATGAAGGGCCGGAAGGTGCGGTTCATCGCCGGGGCCGCATACTCAGGCAGGGTAGTGGAGGGGGTGCTCTGCGGCATAGGCCTTGGGGGGGAGCTGCTTATTCAGGGGCAGGATGGGACGGAAGCTTTCGTTACCGGGGAACTGGAGGCGTACTGAAGCGGCTGCCGGGGAGCGATTGCCGACAGCCCTTCTCTTGCTATTTCTATTCTTCCTCTTCCTTAACCCTGAACGCCTCCGCAGCCTTAATAACATCCTCGGCAATCCGCCCCGAAATAGGCGCGTAGTGGTCAAACTCCACGCTGAAAGACCCGGTGCCGCTGGTGATGGACCGCAGGTCTATGGAGTACCGCAGCAATTCCGCCTGGGGAACCAGAGCGCGGATTTCCTCAATGCCGCCCCCCAATGAGTCCTGCCCCAGTATCTTGCCCCGCTTCCCCGAAAGGTCGGACATAACGTCCCCCAGGTACTTTTCTTCCACAAAGACCGTCAGGTTGTTGATGGGTTCCAGCAAGGTCGGCGCCGCCTGGCGCATGGCTTCCCGGAAGGCGTTCCGGGCGGCCAGCTTAAAGGCCAGTTCCGAGGAATCCACCGGGTGGTACTTGCCGTCCACCACCTTCACCTCCACGTCCACCACGGGGTAGCCCGCCATGGTGCCCGCAGCCATCCCTTCTACCACGCCCTTCTCAACCCCGGGGATGTAGTTCTTGGGGATGGCCCCGCCGAAGATGGCGTTGACAAACTGGTAGTTTTCACCCCGTTTAAGGGGGGCAATCTCCAGCAGCACCTTCCCGTACTGCCCATGCCCGCCGGTCTGCTTCTTGTGGGTGTATTCGGCGTTGGCCTTCTTGGTGATGGTTTCCCGGTAGGCCGTACGGGGCATCCGGGTTTCCACCTCGATCTTCTGGTTTTGCTTTATCCGGTTCAGGATGATATTCACCTGGAGTTCACCCATGCCGGAGATAACCGTTTCCCTGGTCTCCGCGTTAAACTGGTACCGGAAGGTACGGTCCTCCTCCGCCGCCCGGACAAGGAATTCACCCAGCTTATCCTCATCTTTTTTGGCCGCCGCGTTTACCGCCACCGAATGGACCGGCTGGGGCAGGCGCAGGGGCAGGAACTTGAGCGCGCCGTCCACCGCACTGACGGTATCGTTGGTACGGAGGCTCGGTGACTTGGAAATGATCCCCACATCACCGGTGAAAAACTCCTTCACCTCCTCCAGTTTCTTTCCCACACAGGTATAAAGCTTGCCTATCCGTTCCTTTTTGTTTTCCGATACATTAAAGATATCCGACTCGGCGGTAAGTTTACCCGTAATGATCTTGACCCAGGACAGCTTACCGGAAAACTGGTCGTAGGTGGTCTTGATAACCAGGCCCGCCAGGGGCTTTTCCGTATCAATGGGTACTTCCTGCTGCTGCCCCTCGGCATCCAGGACCACATCCTTGGCGGTGTTGGGGGTGGGGCCGACTTCGGCCAGAAAGTCCAGGAGGGGGACCATGCCGGAATTCTTCAGGGCCGCCCCGGCAAAGGCGGGGACTATCTTATGGTCCGCCAGAGCCTCAATCAGCCCCTTCCGTATCTCCTCCGGCTCCAGGGTACCCTTATCGAGGAAATGCTCCATCAGGGTATCGTCCCCCTCGGCGGCGGCCTCAATAAGCTGCTCCCGGGCGGCGGCGGCGGCCTCCTTATAGGTATCGGGGATGGCCCCTTCTTTTTCCACCCCCCCGCCCGCATCAATGAACCAGGCCTTTTCATGCAGCACGTCGATGACCCCGGTAAAGGCGGCTCCCGCCCCCATGGGCAGGCTTAAAGGCACCGGGTTAACCTTGAACTTCTCCTTAATATCCGCCATAGCTTTGTCAAAATCCGCCCGTTCCTCATCCATCTTGGTGATGAAGGCCCCCCGGGGCTTCCGGCGGGTCTCCAGGTTACGCCAGAGCTTGACCGTCTCAATCTGTACCCCCACCCGGCTGTCCACCGTAAGAACGGCAAATTCCGAGGCCCGGAAGGTGAGAATCACATCCCCGATAAAATCCGAAGACCCTGGGGTATCGAATATATTAATCTTCCGGCCCGCCCGCTCAATATGGGCCAGGGCGGCGTGGATAGATATCTTCCGTTCAATTTCTTCGGGGGTAGAATCCCCCACGGTCTTTCCCGATTCCACGGTTTCGGGCTTAGGAATCGCCCCCCCCGCGAACAACAAACGTTCAAAAAGGCTGGTTTTGCCGGTACCCCCATGGCCGGCGATGGTGACATTTTTGATGAGATCCGTGGTATAAGCCATGATACACTCCTGTTTTTGTAGACAAGTTTGCCAGATAAACTGCTATAGACTATAATGAATCGGTATGGACGGATTGTCAAGAAAAATATAGTATAGAGGTGGTACATGCCACAAGGAGGCCCCCATGCCGGAACCAGCCAAAAGAGACCCTAAAGCCCCCCGATTTCTTCAAATTTCCATCAAGGACAGCGAGGGCAAAGAATGGTCCACGACCATCGCCCAGTCCAAGGACTTTTCCTCGGGCTCCGTCGGCTTTTATGCATCCGATAAGGTAACCAACCCGGAAAGCGGCGAGCGCTACCAGTGCGGGCTGAACTTTACCTTGATAGGGTCCAAGCCGGGGAAGTAACATGCCCCTGTCATGGAATGAAATAAAGGCCCGGGCCGCCGCATTTGTCAACGAGTGGAAAACCGCCGCCGGGAGCGAGCGGGAAGAAGCGGAAGCCCAGACCTTTGAAAATGAGTTTTTCAATATCTTCGGGGTGAACCGCCGCCAGGTTGCCGTATTTGAAAAGAAAGTAAAATTGCTTGATGGCAGCGGATACATCGACCTTTTTTGGAAAGGCCATATCCTCATAGAGATGAAAACCCCCGGTAAGGATATGATGAGGGCCTACGAACAGGCGAAAAAATACGCCCTGTCCTTAAGCCCCGCCGATATGCCGAAGGGAATTCTTATCTGCGATTTTGTCAGCTTCCATTACTACAATCTCCTGGAAGACGGCAAGCTCTATCGCTTTAACCTTACCGAATTGGTAGACCATATAGAGCTTTTCGGCGACCTGGCCGGGTACAAAGAAATAGACCCCTATAAACAATGGGACCCGGTAAACATCGAAGCCGCCGAAACCATGGGGCGGCTCCATGACCGCCTAAAGGAAATCGGCTACCGGGGCCACCAACTGGAATTGTACCTCGTCCGTTTGCTGTTCTGCCTCTTCGCCGATGACACCGGAATCTTCGAGCCTCCGGACATCTTTATTAAATACATCCTTGTACGCACCGCGGAAGACGGATCGGACCTTGCCCTGCACCTGCAAAAAATATTTGAGGTATTGAATAAACCAAAGAGCGGCCGCTTAAAAACCATTGACGAGCAACTGAACGAATTCCCCTACATCAACGGCGGCTTGTTTCAGGAACGCCTTGAAAGCGCCGACTTTGACCGCCCCATGCGTGACACCCTCATCGACTGCTGCCGCCTTGACTGGAGCAAAATATCCCCCGCCATTTTCGGCGCCATGTTCCAAAGCGTCATGAACGACGATGAACGCCACGACCTTGGCGCCCATTACACCAGCGAGGAAAACATCCTCAAACTGATACACCCCCTGTTTCTTGACGGCCTGTGGGATGAGTTCAACAAAATAATAACCCTGAGCCCCTCCGCACAGCAATCCCGGCTGATAGAGTTTCACCACAGGATTGCGAACCTGAAATTCCTTGACCCCGCCTGCGGCTGCGGGAACTTTCTGGTGATCAGCTACCGGGAACTGCGCTTATTGGAACTGGAAATTCTGGAACGCTTACTGGGAAACAATCAGGTGTTGGATGTATCGACGGAAATAAAAGTAAACGTGGATCAATTCTTTGGGCTTGAGATTGAAGAGTTCCCCTCCCAAATAGCGCAGGTTGCCATGTGGCTTACGGACCACCAGATGAACATGAGGTTCCGGGAACGGTTCGGGCAGTATTTTGCGCGGATTCCGCTGGTGTCCACGGCGTCGATACATTGCGTTAATTCGCTTACCACCGATTGGGAAAGTATTGTGGCGAAAAGTGAGTTGAGTTATATTTTGGGGAATCCGCCGTTTTTGGGTTATAGCGTAATGAATAAGAACCAGAAAAAGGAAGTTGAACAGATATTTGAAGGAATGCAAAATTACGGGTTTTTAGATTATGTTACCTGCTGGTATAAGAAGGCAGCCAAATATATACAGGGAACGGCTATTGAAGCCGCTTTTGTCTCGACAAACAGTATTTGCCAGGGTGAGCAAGTCTCTTACCTGTGGCCTGAATTAATGAACAAACATGGGATCAAGATCAATTTTGCCCATCAGACTTTTAAGTGGAGTAACGAGGCTAAGGGAAAGGCAGCAGTTTATTGTGTTATTGTCGGGTTTAGTCTTGCGGACAGGAAAATAAAGAAACTGTATCATTATACAACTGTTACCGGGAAAGCTGTGGAAACTACCGTAAATCGTATAAACGCATATCTTATTGACGCAGATATGATCTTTATAGAAAGCCGAACCAATCCACTTTGTAAGGTAGCGTCTATGATAACCGGGAATAGGCCTGTTGATGATAGCAATTTTATCTTTTCTGATGAGGAAAAAACGGCGTTCTTATTAAAGGAACCGGCAGCAAAAAAGTATATTAGACCACTTATTTCAGCGCGACAGTTTATTAATAATGAACGGCGCTGGTGCCTTTGGCTTGCTGGTGTAGAACCCAGTGAGTTACGTAAAATGCCGGAAGTATTGAAACGCATTGAAGCGGTCAAAAATTTCAGACTGGCAAGTACCGCACTTTCAACTCAAAAACTTGCCGAACGTGCGGCATTATTTAGAGACCTAAATCAGCCGGACTCTTTTATTCTCATTCCTGCGACATCTTCGGAAAACAGAAAGTACATCCCAATGGGATTTTTTGGAAAAAATGATATTGCGTCCAATTCATGTCTCATAATTCCCAATGGAAGTCTCTATCACTTTGGTGTACTTACTTCGACTATGCACATGGCATGGATGCGATATGTTTGTGGGCGTTTAGAAATGCGCTATCGCTATTCAAAGGATATTGTTTACAATAATTTCCCTTGGCCTAATTCTACGGATAAGCAAAAAGAGGCGATTGAGACAGCGGCTCAAGCCGTATTGGACGCCCGCGCCCTTTTCCCCACAAGTAGCCTTGCCGACCTCTACGATCCCACGGTCATGCCGCCGGAGCTTATGAAAGCCCACCAGAAACTTGATAAGGCCGTGGAAAAAGCTTATGGGAAGACCTTTGAGGATGATCCTGGGAGGGTTGCATATTTGTTTGAGTTGTATCAAAAGATAACAGGTGACCTTTTCATCGAGATAAAAAAGAAAAGGATAGGAAGGAAATAAATGTTGCACCATAATTTCCCTTCAAAGGATGCAGTTGTTTTTCTTAACCAAGGAATCTCTCATTATAATGACCAAAAATATGACGAGGCAATAAAAGATTATACTGAAGCAATTCGGCTAAGTACTAATTATACGAAGGCTTTTTATAATCGCGGAAATACTTATAATGAAATGAGGGAATATAACTATGCGATAGAAGACTTTAACACGGTAATACAGTTAAATCCAAATTATGCACTTGCTTTTAATAACAGAGGTCTTGCATATAAAAATATGGGTGAATATGAAAAAGCAAAATCAGATTTTTCACATGCAATACAATTACAATCCAATTGTATCGAAGCTTTTCTCAATCGAGGCGCTTTGTTTGCTCAAAATAATGAGTTTGATAAGGCAATAACTGATTTTAATCAAGCAATCAAATTAAATCAGAATTATGAAAATGCTTTTTACAGTCGTGGACTTACCTATAGCAAAATGGGAAAATATGATAAAGCTATTGCTGATTATACTGAGGTATTACGGCTGAATCCTACCCATTTGTCTGCTTTGTTAAGTAGAGGGGCTGTATATGGTGAGAAATATGATTATGACAGGGCAGAGGAAGATTTTAATAAAATATTAACATTAGAACCAAACCATATAGCTGCTATAAATAATCTCGGTACTATTTATGGCAGTAAAGGGGAATATGATACAGCCCTATTGAATTTTAATAAGGTCATTGAATTAGATCAGAATTATTCAGATGCTTTTCTAAATAGAGGGCTTACACACAAGAACAAAGGCGAATACAACAATGCCATAGAGGATGTTACGAAATCAATAAAATTGTCGCCAAATAACCCCAAGGCTTTTTATGTCCGAGGTGGCGCATATGCAGACAAAGGCGAATTTGGCAAAGCAATAGATGATTACTCATATGCTATCGAACTTGCCCCGAATTATTCAGAAGCATTTAATAATCGTGGGGCCATTTATTTTGACAATGAAGAATATAATAAAGCAATAGAA
>BNUX01000047.1 GCA_025997675.1 Spirochaetia bacterium
AGGAATGCCCGCGCCGGTCTTGGCACTGATTGGGTGGAACGTTGAGGGTTCGATGGGCGGGGCAGCTACATCGGCTTTGTTCCAGAGCAGGATTACCGGCGCAGTATCACCATTGAAAAAGTCCCGGTCCTCATCGGTTATGCCCTCGCTTCCATCGATCACATAGAGGATGAGGTCCGCCACCGCAAGGAGTTCCCGGCTCCGTTCCATGCCGAGTTTTTCCACCGGGTCCTCCGATGGGTGGAGCCCCGCAGTATCCGTCAGCCGTACCGGGATACCTTCAATGGATACCCAGGCTTCTATCCAGTCCCGGGTGGTACCGGGGATGTCCGTGACGATGGAACGGTCTTCCTGTAAAAGCAGATTGAAGAGGCTGGACTTTCCCGCGTTGGGCCGTCCGGCGATTACCGCCAAGGCGCCATCGGCGTAGAGCCGCTCCCGGCGGTAGGAGGCGGCCAGCGTCTGGAGCCGCCCCAGGGCGTTTTCCACCAGGGGCCGGTCAGGAAGCGAGCCCGCTTCCTCATCGTCGTCTCCCATGCCAACCCCATCGTCTTCGGAATAATCCAGAAAGATTTCCGCTCCCCCCAGGGCCTGTACCAGGAGTGCCTTGACCCCGGAAATTTCTGTTTCCAGCGCCCCGGAAAGCCTCCGTACCGCGTGTTCCCGCCCTGTATTGGTTTTGGCGGCCACGATCTCCATCACCGATTCGGACCGGGTCAGGTCGAGTTTGCCGTTCATGAAGGCCCGGAAGGTGAACTCCCCCGGCAGGGCGTCCCGGAAACCCGCCCCGCGCAGGGCTGCCACCACCGCCTTTGCCGCGGCAATGCCCCCGTGGCAAACAATATCCGCTCCATCCTCACCGGTATAGGTGGCCGGGGCGCGGTAGACCGATACCAGCGCCTCGTCGATTTTTTCGCCCCCCGGACCTATGATCCAGCCGTGGACTATCGTATTCCCCTTGGCTGACAAGAGATTTTTCGGGCGGGAAAAAACCCCGGCCAGGAGTTCCAGGGAATGTTGCCCGGAACTCCTGACAATGGCCAGGGCGCTCTCCGCCAGAGGGGTGGCGTGGGCGGCAATGGGGGCGGTATCACCGTAGGAGGGACGGTTCACTGTTCCGGCTTCCCCGCTAAGCGGAAACGCAGGAACAGCCGGGGAGCCCCCGCCGATGCCCAGAACCCCAGCAAACCGTACCGCACAAAGCGGCTCAGGTCATAATAGGGGGACGCCGCTCCCCCAAAGGGCAATGCTGAAGAAACCGCCTTGAGCGCCTGGTAAATCAGCGCTCCCCCGGCAATCCCCAGCGCGTACCGGAAACCCCGGACAATACCGGAACCGCCGGCGGATGCGCGGAAGGGAAAATATTTGAGCATAAGGGCATACCCGGCGCTGAACCCAAGAAACAGCCCTCCCAGGCCGCGATCCGCCGGATAGAGGGCGTTTATCCCCAGGGCCACCGCCGCAGCGACTATCAGCCTTGTCCGCAGTCCCGTCAGGAATACAGCCCCCCGCTTTTCAAACAAGGTCCAAAGCCCCAGGGTAAACGCCCCCAGGAGCCAGCCCGCCAGGATATCCGTGGGGAAATGGAGGCCCAGGTAGAGCCGGGTAAAGGCGATGAGCAGGACAAAGAGAACCGCCCCAATCCGGATTACTGCGGATCTTCCGAACCAGAGCGCCAGGGGCAGCGCGAAACAAAGGGACAGCTGGGCATGCCCCGAGGGAATGCCGTAGCTCGGCTCAAATGCCAAGCCCACCGAAGGTTCCAGGCTAAAAGGCCGGGGCTGTTTTAGGAGTTCCTTGAAGAACACATTTATTAAGGCGGAAAGGAGGATGAGCAGCCCTAACCGCATCCCTTTTTTTTCATTCACGCACCAAAAAATGAAAAGAATCACGGGAAGATACACGTATTCCGTTCCCAGCGCGGTAAGGAACTTGATAAACGCGGTGAGGCCCGGGCTTTGAATGGTTTGAATGTGCTGAATAAACGCAATACCCCAGCGATATATCGCGGTCATGGATTCAGCCTAATAGACCTGGGCGTGGTGGTCAAGCTCAGAATTCGCAGCTTAAAAGCCCTCATAAAAGCTCAATCTAAGCCGCATGGCGGCGGCGGACTGATCCCGGGTTGGGGGAAGATCCGTCCGGGTGGTTATCAGAAGCAGGTTAATCTGTTTTTCCAGGACCTCCTTGGGAATCCGTATCAGAATATAGTATTCGTAGATTTCCTCAGGGGGGCTTAATTCATCATCCTCCAACATCCGTTTTTTAATCCAAAAGCTGCTTTCCTGAATTGCTCCGCTAAAAGCGGTGTCCGTGGCATTTTTTACTACCCGTTCAAAGTAGCGGCCGAATTCTTCACCGGGGTTTCCCCCCGCAAATCTGCTAAACCGGGCTTGGATCCGTGCGGAAACCAGCCGGGGAAAATCCCGGTCAAGCGAAAAACTGTCCGCCCACAGTTTCAGGGAATCCGGATTGTTCCCCTGCTGTTTTCCGATAAAAACATAGTTACCCGCGTATTCCCGCAGACCCTCTATCCCGCCGGTACTGGTGTTCACATACCGGATCACCCATTCGGGCATAGCTTCCCCCTGATCTATCACCTCAAAGACGCTGTTTGGTTCCTGGTATTCCGGTACCGGGCCAAGGCGGACCAGGGGCCTTTCCCGGTTGGTTGAACAAGCGGTGAACAGAAGAATACAAAAGATCGGGATTATCCCGGGAACTGTTTTCATAAACCGAATTTACCGTAAAGGCAGGGACGGTTCCCCGGGTATCTCCTCGGCCCTCAGTAAAGCCGAAATATCGGTCTCCGCATGAGGGGGTAGCCGGGTATAGCTCAGGGCCAGTTCATCGAATATGGCCGTCCCGGACTGTTCCGTGCCGCCTAACCGGATCAATGCTTCTCCGTTTAGGGTGTTTGGCAGGGCAATGGCGAGGGGTTTGGTTTCCCGGACCGGATTTTCCAGGGCAAGGGATGCGCTGAGACTATCCGGGGCAATCTCAAAGTCAATAATGGCGGTGATAAAGGTATCCGTTTCCCCCGCCTTCAAGGCAAGCGATTCCTGCCACGACGCAGTTCCCGAGGAAATATGCAATGTTACATTCCCCCCCGCCAGGGATAAATCCAGAACCGCCGTATCCCCAAAGCGGGCGGTGAAAATAGTCCCCGCAGAAAGGGAGGCGAAATGTAAGGATATCCGGCCCCTTCCCCGTTCCCCTTCGGATAACGCAAAGGGCTTCCCGGGCAGGGCATAACCCTCATTGGGGCCGACGGCAAGACCATACATACCCGCAAAGGGGACCCAGCGGGGCTTTTGGGACAGCAGGGGAACCAATTGCCGTTCCGGGTTACCGGACCGGAGGCCCAGGGTATCATCCAGGTTTCCCCGGAACTGGTACCAATTGACAAAATCACCGGCGGAACCGGCAAAAGGCCGTATCCCCTCGGACTTGGCGGATATTGCCAGGGACAGTTCTTTGATTTTTCCGGTTATATTTTCGGGAACCCGTTCCCCCGGCAGCAGGGGGAATACCTCCGCCCGTACCGTATGGAACCCGGTCTGTTCCGGCGTTTTCCAGAGAAGATACTGTGCACCCTCGGATACCCGGCCCTGGGCAATGACCTTTTTGCCGCTGTACCACATCACGTAGGGGTCCAGTCTGCTGTCGGCGCTAATCTCGGTTTCCAGCACCACATTAGTTCCCGGCGGAATAAGCCGCCCCCCCGTGGGCGTTCCCGGAAGGAAGCTTTGAATTTCCCCCAGGGTAAAGTCCGCGTCCCCCAGAAAATAAATAGGCTTAACCGCAGTATAGAGAACCGTCTTCTCCCCAATGACCTGGAAAATAAGGTTGTACCGGCCTATTCCCAAATTCTCGAATATCTGAAATGCCGAGAGGTGCTGGTCCAGTTGTTTAACCACCAGGACCTGATCCTCCGGCGCACGAACCGCCACTGCCGGGGGTTCGGCTGTTTGGGCGGTTTCTGTTTTGCCGGTCTCCGTCGTACCCGGGGTATCTCCGTCATCCTGCCGCTCGGCGCCGCTTTTTTCCGCACCCTGATTTGTTCCGGCGGCGGCCGGGAGAGCCCTTTCTTCGGGCTGGGCCGTTGCCGCCCGGGCATCCCCGGCCAGCACATAGTGTACCTTTCTGCTGACGACGGCCCCCGGGAGATTCTGTACAAAAACCGTCAGCCCCCGGACGTCGGGATCATTGACCACGGAATTGACGAAAAAGGGGCTTATGGTACTGTTTTTATTGATAATGGAAGATTGATCCAGGGTATACTCGCCGTCCACCAGGGCGTTCACCCGGTAGCTCCCCTGGGACTCAAAAACCGTACCCAGCTCCCCGCAACCACCCAGGAAAAGAGAAAAACCTAGAAGAATAAAAGAGCCCCAAATTTTTCGTATATGCATACCAATCACAACTACTATGAATATATCGCCAAATTTGGGCTTTATCTATATATTTCGCTTAAATAGTACCTTTTTTTAGCAGAAAATGGTTCCTTATGCCCGTCCCGCAGAGCCCAGGACATTGACGGTCTTGTGGGCGTAGAGCTTTTTAAGCTCATCCCGGGCGGGCCCCAGGTACTTCCGGGGGTCGAATTCCTCCGGCTTTTCCGCGAAAACCTTACGGATAAGGGCGGTCATGGCCAGCCGGCCGTCGGAATCGATGTTGATCTTGCAAACCGCGCTCTTGGCGGCCCGCCGGAGCTGTTCCTCGGGGATACCTACGGAATCCTTCAGCCTGCCGCCGTACTTTTCGACCATCTCCACATACTCCGGGGGCACCGAAGAGGAGCCGTGGAGCACGATGGGGAACCCCGGCAGCCGCTTTTCAATCTCCGCCAGGATGTCGAAACGCAGGGGCGGGGGGATCAGGATACCCTTGGCATCCCGGGTACACTGTTCGGGCTTAAACTTGGTCCGGCCGTGGCTGGTGCCGATGGAAATCGCCAGGGAATCGACCTTGGTCTTCCCCACAAAGTCCTGGACCTCCTCCGGCTGGGTATAGTTGCTGTGTTCCGCAGAAACATCGTCCTCAACCCCCGCCAGAACCCCCAGTTCGCCCTCAACGGTGACGTAATCCTTCTGGGAATGGGCGTACTCGCAGACCTTCCTGGTCAATGCCACGTTTTCGTCGTAGGGCAGGTGGGACCCGTCGATCATTACCGAGGAAAACCCGGTCTCGATGCAGTCCTTGCAGAGTTCAAAGGTGTCCCCGTGGTCCAGGTGGAGCACGATAGGGATGTCGCAGCCCAGTTCGTGGGCATATTCCACGGCGCCCTTGGCCATGTTCTTGAGCAGATTCTGGTTGGCGTACTTCCGCGCCCCGGAGGAAACCTGGAGGATAACCGGAGACTTGGTCTCCACACAGGCCTGGATAATGGCCTGCATTTGTTCCATATTGTTAAAATTAAACGCCGGAAGCGCATAGCCGCCGGATACCGCTTTCTTGAATAGATCCACGGTATTGTAAAGCCCCAGTTCTTTATAGCTTGTCATAGTAACTCCTTCAGTCGATATTTAGATACTTCACTTCTATAATACACCTTGTAGGACATGCCCGTCAACTTGTAGGACATGCCCGTCAACTTGTAGGGCATGTCCGTCAACTTGTAGGGCATGCCCGTCAACTTGTAGGACATGCCCGTCAACTTGTAGGGCATGTCCGTCAACTTGTAGGGCATGCCCGTTAACTTGTAGGGCACGCCCGTTAACTTGTAGGGCACGCCCGTCAACTTGGAGGGTATCGGCAATTGGTTCGTGTTTTCCGCTTCCGCCCTTGATTTCCGCCCCTGTCCCGGCTATGGTACATCCATGGGGCTTAAACGGCGGACCCTTATCAGTATTCTCCTCCTCCTGGCTGTCCTTGGGCTTGCCGCCCTGTTCCGGCTCCGCGCTCCGGTGGTGATGGTGGTTGACGAGGCATTTACCGGGCTCTACGGCGCCCGGAGGACCCTGATAAAACAGGTGGAGACCTCCCTGAAGCTTTTTCGCCGCCTCCGCCTGGTCCCCATTGCCGAGGGGGCCTCGGCGGATGTGGCGGCCTTTGCGGCGGCGGAGGCGGCAGCCGGACCGTATGCGGTCTTGTTTCCCTACCGTTACCTGCCGGGAGCCCGGCGCTATGGGGAACAGGCTCCGGGTATCCCCATTGGGGTCCTGGGGACTCCTCCGGGGGGCGGGGCGGAAGCGGGGGATTTGATGTTTATTGAAGCGGACAGAAACACCGATTTATACCGGGCGGGTTCTTGCGCCGCCATTTTTGCCCGCTCAGGCGGCGGCGGGGTCCTCTTTTTTACCGGGGAAACGGGTAACCAGGGCCTCCGTCAGGCCTTTTTAAAGGGGTTGATGGACCAGGGCTTTGAGAATCCCCCCCTCTTTGTGGGCATAGGCGAAACTTATACCCCTTCCGAAGGGATTTCCTGTGTGGTCATGGCCGCCCCGGCGGAGACTTATCTGGATGATAACCCCACGATACCGACGATTCTCTTTTCCTGGCTGGATCCCGGTATTACTCCCCGGGAAATCAAGCTTATCATTGACGATTCTCCCTGGGCACAGGCGGAGGCGGCGGTAAAACTGCTTCATCAGCCTGGCTCCGGTCCACTATTCGTACCCTCGGAAATCCTGGTCCCCGGCGGCCGGATTAGGGATGTGGAGCTCCGCCGGCGTATAAAAAAGGTTATTGAGGGGGGTTAAAAAACTTGAGAATACGCCGATTATGTAAAAAGCTCAGAGAAACCTCTTAGGGGGGTTTGACAAAGGTGAAAGAGGGAACTATACTCTTATTTGACCTCATTTCCCTGAGATATGGAAAAAGGAGTATTTGATGAAACAGGGTAGTTTCAAAGCTGTCTGTCTGGTGCTTTTGGCGGCAATGGCGGTTGGCTCAGCTTTCGGAGATGATATTACCGTTAACAGTGAATCCAGGATACTGGAGTCCTTTGATGGTGATTCTCCCTATGTATGGAAAGTTACGGGGAGTAAATTTGCCACTAAACTCGAGGACGCCTCGTGGCCCCAGTCCAGCCTTATTGCCTCGTGGCCCCAGGCGCTTTTCGGTATAAACCGGGAAGGGAAGGAGCTGAAGAGCCTGGGTGTATGGGGGAGGTTTGACCGTCAGGGGTACAACTGGATAGACGTATACCCGGCGGCGGCGGACGGCGGGGACGATGCGGGTCCTGCGGAGATACCCATTCCCGGCCGCTTACAAAATTTGGATATATGGGTTTGGGGTTCAAACCTCAGTTACACCCTGGAGGCCTATTTCCGGGATCTGAACGGAGTTGTCCACACCATTACCGTTGGGAACCTCAATTTCCAGGGTTGGAAGAATTTGCAGGCCAGGATTCCCACCGGCATTCCCCAGGCCAGACGGGGAAAGGTGGCGCCCATGACCTTTATCAAGTTCCGGATCTGGACTCCGCCGATTGAGCCGGTGAATGATTTCCGGATCTATTTTGACCAGTTCAAAATTCTTACGGATACCTTTGAGTCCCTCTATGACGGGAACGAATTGGCTATGCCCGAGCGGGTCCAGGAACTCTGGAATGGCCAAGGCCAACAATAAGGAGCAATTGAATGAAACGATATGTAATCATAGCTTTGATGCTATCATTGGCGGGTTTTGCCTTTGCTCAGGAGAATGAGGTGGGCGGGACCGATGCCGCGCGGATCGGGATAGAATCTGCCCAGCAGAAACTAAAGGAAATATCCATCGAGAAATTCGAGCAGGATGGTTTCTGGCGTTCCCACATGTCCCCGGACGAGGGCTATACCACCACCCGTCTTTTTGAAGGGAGTCCTCAGGCCAAGAAGGCCATCCCGGAGGAAGCGGATTTGAATATCCCCGACCGCTATGTCCTGGGTACCCGGGTCGATTATCTCCGCCGGGGGTACAGCAGCTTTGTCATGTATCCTATGCGCCCCATCCCCATTGAGGGTGTCACCAAGACGATTTCCGTGTGGGCTGCGGGCCGTAACTTTAACCATGAACTGTACATTATGATTCAGGACTTTTTTGGCCGGCCCTTTGAACTCTACGTGGGGGACCTCAACTTCCAGGGCTGGAAACAACTGGTCGTTGCCATTCCCCCCCAGGCGCCGGACGGCCGGAACGGCATTATCCAGCGGAATTACCACTACAACAACCACATGGGGATTAAGGTGACCGGATTCAGGGTTAAGGTAGACCCCGGGGAAGCCTTTGGGAGCTACTACCTCTACCTGGACGATCTCCGGGCGGTGACGGACCTCTTTGCCGAGGAGAGCCGGGACCCGGACGATATGGATGATTCCTGGTAGCAGCACCCGGTTAGTTAGATAGAGCCGTCCTCTGGGGCGGCTTTTTTATTTCTTGTCAAAATCCTCATTTACCGCCTCCGCCGCGAGGAGGGCGATTGCTTCCCCCACGGGGTAGGCCTCGCCGCGGGGGGCGAGCCTGGTCTTTGCTACAGCCTGGTCCTCCAGGGCAAGCTGTGCGGCGGCCCGAACAGTCCGTGCGGCGGTTTCGCTGATGCCGCAGCGGTCTGCCAGATCCTCCGGCGCGGCGGCGGCAATGGCGGGGAGGGTGACGTAGGCTTTCATAATGGCCGCCGCCCGCTTGGGGCCTATGCCCTCCACCGATTCCAGGGCGGGGAAAAGGAGGTCCTTGGAACGGAGCTTTTGGTTGAGGGTGGTGGCGAAACGGTGGGTTTCATCACGGATTTGTTGGAGCACCTTGAGGGCTTCGGAGCGTTTGGAGAGCCGTATTGGTTCCCTGGCATGGGGAAGCCAGAGTTCTTCCTCCCGTTTGGCCAGGCCCACGATGCCGGAGTCCATACCCAATTGGTCCAGTACTCCCTTGGCGGCGTTTACCTGGCCTATGCCGCCGTCGATAAGGACCAGGTCCGGCAGCTCTGCGCCTTCCCGGATAAGCCGGAGGTAGCGCCGGTGGACCGCTTCCCGCATGGCGGCAAAGTCATCCACCACCCCCACCACGGAACGGAGCTTGAAGTAGCGGTAGTTCTTCTTGTCCGGGACGCCGTTTTTGAAGGAGATCAGGGAGGCCACCGGGTGTTTGCCGTCCAGCTGGGCGATGTCGAAGCCTTCGATGCGTTCCGGCCGGGTGCGGAGGCCCAGTGCACGGGCAAGCTCGTCCAGGGCAGGTCCGGCCCCCCGTTCCTTGAGCCGGTGCCGGAGGTCCTCCTGGGCGTTCTGCCGGGCCATAGCGAGGACCGCCTGGTGCCGCTTCTCATCGGGGGCTACCAATTCCGGCGCATATCCGAACTGCTCCTTGAACCACCGCTTCAAAAAAGGAAAGTCGGGGCTTGCGGCATCATCCCCTAAGCCAATGAATATCCGGTGCGGGGGGGGACGGTCCGGGGTGTAGTAGGCGGCGATAAAGGTTTCCAGGGATTCCGTTTCCTCTGCGGCGGAACGGGTGCGGTAGAGTTCCCGGCCGGTCATTTTGCCCCCCCGCATGGAGAAGACCGACCAGGTGGTGAAGATGCTTTCCCCGGCCCAGGCGATGTAGTCCCGGCCCTCATGGTCAAAGTCCACCATAGCGGGGCTTTCCGAAAGGGCCTTCACCGCATTGATGGCATTGCGGAGTTGGGCGGCCCGTTCAAAAAGGAGCCGGGCGGCGGCTTCGTGCATACGCTCGGTGAGTTCAATGATCAGGGAATCTATTTCAGCAGAGAGGATTTTCTGAATACGTTCTATATGCACCAGGTATTCCGCCCCGGTGATTTTACCGCAGCAGGGGCCGGCGCAGCGGCCGATGTGGAAGTACATACAGGGGGCGTCCCGTTTTCTCAAAGTGCGGCATTTCCGCAGGGGGAAGAGTTTGTCAACGAGTTCTAAAAGGGTGTCCACCGCCTGGACATTGGGGAAGGGCCCGAAGTACCGGGAACCGTCCTGGACGATGTGGCGGGTCTTGAAGATCCGGGGGAAGGGGCCGGCGGTAAGGCGGATCACCGGGTAGGATTTGCCGTCCTTCAAATCGATGTTGTACTTTGGGGTGTGCTGCTTGATCAGGGTATTTTCCAGGAGCAGTGCCTCGTATTCGTTGGCCACGATGATGGTTTCTATGCTCCGGGCGTGGCGGATCAGGGTTTCGGTCTTTACATCCTTGGCGCCGGAGAAATAGGAGCCCAAGCGGTTTCGTAATACCTTGGCTTTCCCTATGTAGATGATGCGGCCCTCCCCATCCCGCCAGAGATAGACCCCCGGTTCCTGGGGGGCGTCGTGGGCAAAGGCCTTGAGGATGGCGAAATTTTCAGAAAACCTTTCATTGTCCATGTTATATACCGATATTAAAAGGGGAATTTATGAGAAAAGCAACCGTTGCAGCCGTTATAAGCGGTATTTTTTTGCATACCAGCCTCCTGTACGCCCTTGGGGAGCGTACCCTGGTACTGGGGGCCGCATCCTCCTGGAAAGATGTGGAGACACGGAAGGATATCGCCGAGGTTGCCGGCATACGGACAAACCCGGTACTGACCCTTTCCTCCGTCCGGTCCGGGGATGATCCCGCCCTGGATATGGCCCTGTCCTTTGACGAGGGACGGCCGGATCTGTTTTCCGATAAAACCGGCCATTACCGGGTAAGCGCTTCCCCGGCCTTAGGCGGGGTGAACTACCGCTGGTCCCGGGCAGGTACCGGGGCGGCCCTCTTCTCCCTGGAGGAAGCGGGGAGGTCGGGGGCTGAAGGCCCCTTGATCATCAGCCCCCAAACACCGGCGGCACTGCTCTATTCGGGCCGGCATTTTAGAGATTTCAGCATAGAGTTCTGGCTCTATCCCCAGAATATGGAAAGCGGGGAGCAGGTGCTCTCCTGGAGCGCCACCCGGCAGACCCGGCAGGGGGCCAATACCTTCCAGCGTATCCAGTGTATCGTGGCAAAAAACCGGCTCAACTGGTCCTTCCTGGATTTCTTTTCCTCCCCCGATGACGGCAGACAGATGACCCTCAACTTGAGCGGCTCCCCGGTGCTTCCCCGGACCTGGAGCCACCACCTTGTCCGGTTTAATTCCGATACGGGGATCCTGGAATACCTGGTGGACGGGCGCCTGGAAGGGGTGGTGTATGCCACCACCACAGGCCGGGAGGGGGGAGAGGTCTACATACCGGTGGCAGGGGACGGGGGAACCGTGGTTTTGGGCGGCCGCTTTGCGGGGCTTATGGACGAATTCCGGATCTATGGCCGGTACAACGAAGTCCCCCAACTGTCTAAGTATCCCCCCCTGGGGGGGCGTATAGAAACGCGGCCATTGGATCTGGGGGAACGGAACAGCAGGGTCCTGAAGGTGGAAGCCCTGGGGGGGAATTTTTCTTCCGGCGGGAGGAATGAGTATGCCGGTTCGGGACGGTTTCGCTTTGCCAATAATTCCATGGTGCAGTTCTTTATCCGTACGGCGGATAACCCGTGGATGACCGGTGAATCCGAATGGCAGCCCTTTGAACCGGGAACGGATTTTACCGGGGATATCCGTGGCCGGTATGTCCAGTTGGCGGCGGCCTTCTATCCCTCAGGGGACAGGGAGGCCGCGCCCTACCTGGACGAAATCCGGGTGGTGTATCAACGGGACGATCCCCCCCTGCCGCCCTCCATGGTAACTGCAGTTGCCCGGGACGGCGCGGTGGATATTGTTTGGCGGTCCAGCCCGGACCCTGATGTCAGCGGCTATCTGGTCTATTTTGGAACATCCGCCGGGGACTATTTTGGAGAAAGTACGATACAGGGAGTATCTCCAATAAACGCAGGGAGGGAAACTTCCATCCGCATCAATGGTTTGGAAAACGGTACCCTGTACTATTTTGCCGTGGCAGCCTATGATCGGATGAATCCCGCCAACGCCGGGAACTTTTCCCGGGAAGCAATAGCCCGCCCCTTAAGGATGGTTGAATGAGCGTGCAGGATGTACTGGATTTAACAAAACGAGCCCGGATGTTTATCCGGGACGAAAAGTTTACGGATGCCCTTGATACCCTGAAAGAGGCCCTTGAGCTTGACGACAAATGCACGGCGGCCCATAACCTCATGGGGATTGCCCAGAGCAGACTTGGGAACGGGAAGAAGGCCCTCGCCGCATTCCGTAAGGGAAAGACTGTAGAGAAGGAAAACCCGGTCATCCACTTTAATCTTGCCATAGCCCTGGAAACCACGGAACAGCCGGATAAGGCGATACCACGGTACCGTGCGGCGTTTCGCCTCCATCCCGGCTGGCTTTCCGCAATGAATGCCCTGGGGCTGGTGTTTTTTAAGCAGCAGGACTACCCCGCCGCCAACCGGACCTTCTCGAAGGTTTTGAAGTTTGATCCCGCAAATGCCGAGGCTCTGAATAATAAGGGGCTGGTCCTGGCGGATCAGGGCCGGCACAAGGAGGCGGTCAAGAAGTACCGCGCCGCCCTGGATATTGACCACAAGTATGTCAATGCCGGCCTGAACCTGTCCCGCGCCCTGGAGGATATGGAAAATTTTGCCGCCTCCCTGGAGGAACTGGAACGCCTGGCGGACCTTGTCCCGGCGGATTGGGAGGTCAGGACCCGGCTGGCGGCACTCTATCATAAACTGGAACGTTACGAAGAGGCCAGGGATCAGTCCCGTGCCATTCTGGAGAAGGAGCCCGACAATATCCATGCCCTGCGGATAGAAGGGGCGATTCATTTGATACAGGGAAACGACGAAGAAGCGAAAGCCATCTTTGAAAGAATAACGGCACTGGACGGCGCGTTCAAGGAGAACGGTACCGGGGAAGGCGGCGATATTTCCACCCGGTTCATGATGGAGGCCCCCGAATCCCGGTACTGGCTGGACCTTGTCCCGCCCCCTGCGGCCCCGGCTCCCTCCGCATCTAAGCCCGCATCCACCCACCCCGGCGCAATAGCCCTGGCAAAAGCCCGGGCGGCGAAGAAGGCGGCGCAGACAACGGCGGCGGAACCTGAGGGGAGATTACTCGGCTTGATGCGGTATCTGATGTACTTGACCGAAGCGCTGCCGAACCCGGTACGGGATGAGTTTATACATAGTGACGAGCATAGGGAAATGGAGTATATTATTGATACCCTGGAAGGTGCAAATGGATAAAGTTTTAAGCAGGAAACTCGACAACTATATAAAAAACATCCCCAGCCTGCCTACTACCCTGTCCAAGGTTCTGGAGATTTGTAATAACCCCCGGTCCATCCCTGCGGACCTTAACCATGTTATTTCCCTGGACCCTGTCCTGGTGGGCCGGGTATTAAAGCTTATCAATTCGGCCTATTACGGCCTGAAGGTAACCAACATGGTCCGGGCCATCATCATGCTGGGACTCAACACCGTAAAGAACCTCGCCCTTTCTTCAGCTATCATCGGGAATTTGAACATACGGGAATCCCCGGGGATAAGCCTTGAAGGGTACTGGCGCCATTCCCTCTGTGTAGGGGTGGCGGCGAAGATCCTTGCCCGGAAACGGGGTATTGATCCCAAGCTGCTTGAGGAATATTTTGTCGCCGGCCTGCTCCACGACATCGGGAAAATACCCCTGAACATAGTACTGCCCCAGGAGTACCTCCTCACCATCAAGTCCGCAGATGCCGGGGTCTCCCTGGTTCGGGCGGAAGCCGAACGCCTGGGGATTACCCATAATGAGGTGGGCGCCCGGGTGTTTCAGGCCTGGCACATTGGGGGCGCCCTGGAGGATGTGGTGATCCACCATCATAACTGTACTACCTATGCGGGGGAACATAGGGATCTGCTCTACAGCGTTGTGGTAGCCAACTATTTTGCTTCCCTTATGGAGATAGGTTTTGCCGGTGACAGCCATCCCGAAAAACCCGATCCCTCGGTTTGGAAAACACTGGGAATAAGCCGGGACATTTTTGATGATATCAGACCCGTTGTTGATGACGAGATGGCAAAGGCTCAGATTTTTCTGAATCTATAAAGGGGATTTTATGCTGCGAGTTCGTTTTTGGGGTTGTCGGGGTTCCATCCCCTGTCCGGGGGTGTCCACCGTTGAGTTCGGGGGGAATACCGCCTGCCTGGAAATCCGGGCGGATGACAAGCTGGCCATCGTCGATATGGGCACGGGGATACGGGCCCTGGGGGACTGGCTCATGGGGAATGACTTCAAAAAGGGCCCCATAGACGCGGATGTATTTGTTACCCACACCCACTGGGATCACATCATGGGTTTCCCCATGTTTACCCCCCTCTTTGTCCCCACCACAACCCTGCGGGTCCGGGGGCCCGTTTCCTACTACGAGGACGATACCATAGAGTCCATTATCTCCACCCTATTTTCCTACCGCTACTGGCCGGTCAGAATGAACGAATTGGCCGCCCATCTCGAATACGATACGATTAAGGAAACCACCCTGGATCTGGGGTCCGGCCTGTGGGTTCGCACCAAGTACCTGAACCACCCCGTACTTTGTCTTGGCTATCGTTTTGAATACCAGGGCAAATCCATTGTCACCGCCTATGACACCGAACCCTTCCGGAACCTCTTTCCCACCACGCCCACCGAACCCGGCTATGACGAGGATGTTGCCCGGGAGGGTGTAACGGCGGCTAAAGAAGCAAACACCCAGATATTCCGGTTCATCAGGCATGCCGATGTACTCATCTATGACTGCCAGTATACCAACAAAGAATACAATGCGGGCAAGATTGGCTGGGGCCACTCCACCTACGAATACGCCGCGGCGATAGCTCAAAAAGCGGAGGTCAAAAAGCTGGTATTCTTTCACCACGACCCCAATCGCACAGACGCCCAGCTTAGGGCCCTGGAAACCGGATACCGGAAAAGGGTTACCGCAAAGACGGGCATGGAAATTATCATGGCCCGGGAAGGGGACACGATTGAGGCTTAGCGCTCCGGCAGCGTACTGAGCCGGAAGGTATTCGGTCTGGGGGCGATATACCCCGCTTGAGTATCGCTCTGTTCCCTCGTTTCGTTCGGGGGTTCGTAGTAGGAGAGCAAGGCCTGGGGATTGATTTTCTTCAGGGTGTCCGCTACGGCGTTGATGGCGATGAGGTTCTGCTCCTCCGGGGAAAAGGCCCGGCAGCTGGGGCAGGAACACCAGTGTCCTTCCGCCCCCGGCTCAGGCCAGAGGTGGAAGATGGTGACCCGGGCCGGGCCGGCCTTGGAAAACAGGCCGGCGGCGTTTTTTTGCAGTAGGGCGAGGGTATCGGGGTTGGTGGGGCAGAAGAGGCCCGTTTTTATCCGCCGGCCCTCCTCCATGCGGAAGAGATCCCGGTGAAAGAAGAAAAGCCGCCGGGGGATGAGGGATGACAATTCCCGGCCCCCGGCCTCAATATCCAGGGTGTATTGCGCCGCAAGGGTGAGCAGGGATACATCCCGAAAAGGAAATTCCCCTAGGGGAACAACCAGCGTGTCAAACCCATCCCGGGCAGCCCGGACAAGGGCGGCTTCCCGGGTCTTTCGGGATTGCCCGGGGCTCAGAAGGAACCGTTTCCTCTTGGAAACATCAAAATCAGCCACGGATAGAGTGTATCTGTTTTTCGATATATGTTACACTAGGGTATGAAGCAGATAGAACCGGAGACATTCTGGAAAAACTATGAGGAGGCCCTGGGGGAAAAGGTCCTTGCCTATGCCCTGGGGCAGTATCTTACGGGTTGGGCCGAGTATGAAATGCCCCTCTGGGGGCTCCTCATCGCCACCGATGGGGGGTTCCGTTTTCATCATTTTCCCCATGAAGGCTGGATACAGGCCCTTTCCCGGATGAGCACCGGGGGGGATGCTCCCACGGAAAAGACCATCTTCATCCCCCGGGACCGGCTTATATCGGTGGAACTGCGCCGGGAAAAGTCCCTGCTGAAACGGATTTTTGTGGCCGGCCAGCCCCGTTTTATCCTCCGTTACCGGGACTCCGGCGGCGCCGAGGCGGAACTTGTCGCCGAAGCGGATTCAAAGGCTTCTATTATAGTAGAAAAGCTGCAAAGCCGCTAAAACCTGATTATCCGCGCATTGGTAAGTACCTCCGGCCCCGACTTGGTGAGGAGGATGTCGTTTTCCAGGCGGCAGCCGCCGTGGACCGGGTCGTAGAGCCCCGGTTCCAGGGTAAAAAGCATCCCCGGCCGGAGCTGCCAGGTATTGTCCGGCCGACTGCGCAGGGAGGGCGACTCGTGGGCCTCCAGACCGATGCCGTGGCCCAGGGCGTGGGGCATGGCCTTCCGCGCCTTGCCGAAGAGGGCGTCCACCGCCATGCCGACTTCCCGGGCGTTTACCCCGTCTTTGACGAGGGAGAGGGCCTTTGCGTAGGCCTTTTCCGTCAGGGTCAGCATTTTTTCCTGGGCCGTGCTCAGGGGAGAGCGGGCAAAGGTAAGGGTCACATCGGTGGTGTAGCCCCGGTACTTGCAGCCGAAGTCCAGGATGGACAGCCCCGGCTCGGCGAAGGGCTCGGCGGTATAGGCGGGGAAGGTGTGGATGCCGAAGCTCCGGGCGGCCCCGGCGGCCAGGGTCTCAAAGCCCGTACCCTCGCAGCCCCGCTTGCGGCACTCCGCCTCGATAAAGAACACCACATCAATTTCCGTAGGAAGCTTGCCCGCCGTAATGTTGTCTTCCAGCAGCTCGATAATCTCGTTGGTAATGGCCGCCGCTTTCCGGTAGATCTCCTGTTCCGTTTCATCCTTCACCGCCCGGAGGCCCTCCGCTTCATCGTGGGCCCCGTTGTTCCGGCAGAGGATATCGTAATCCCCGGCTTCCTCAATGTATTTGAGAAACCCCGTATAGGAGGTAACCGGGGGAATCTCCACCCGGGCACCCAGGGGCACCTTGAAAAGCGCCGCCGCCCCCCACAGGGCCGTAATGGAGTTCCGGTCAAAGTTGCTGTAGGGGATGACAAACTCCGTCTGGGCGTAGATGGCCGCCATATTGGCGTCCCAGGGAACCAGGAGGGACTTCCCGCAGACCCCCAGGAAGAGCAGGGCGTCCGAGGGCTGACCGGTCATCCAGCGGACTGCCGGGTCCCTTCGGCCTTCGAAATCCTCGAACATGACCATGGCGATACCTTCCAGAGCCATCCAATCGTACAGTTTTTTCCGGCGTTCTTCGTAGACGCTCATGATATAAAGGCCTCCCGGGAAGCTGCCAGGATAGCCGCAACTTCACTATTCCCTATCCAGTAATGGGTGACAAAACGGAACACCCCCTGCTCCGGCGCATTGATTATAATACCCCGCTTGGCAAAGAAATCCGTAATTCTTTTGGCGACACCCGCATCCTCTGCGGGGGGAAACGAAAAGAAAACCATGTTGATATCCACTTCTTCCGGATTGACGGCAATCCCCGGAATGGCCGCAAGCTCCCGTGCCAGCCGTTTCGCGTTTTCATGGTCCTCCCCCAGCCGCCCGGTATGCTCCGTGAGGGCGATGATTCCCGCCGCCGCCAGTATCCCCGCCTGCCGCATCCCGCCGCCCATAATCTTCCGTTTATACCGCGCCGCCTCCACAAAGTCCCGTGTCCCCGTCAGGAGTGAACCCACCGGCGCGCAAAGCCCCTTCGAAAGGCAGAACATCACCGAATCCGCCCGCGCGGCAATTTCCCGGGCATCCACCTGCAATGCGGCGGCGGCGTTAAAAAGCCGGGCCCCATCCAGGTGAACCGGCAGCCCCCATTCGTCCGCCGTCGCCCGCACCGCGTCCATGTCTGCCAGGGAGACGACACACCCCAGGGAATGGGCGTTCTCCAGGCAGATAAGGGAGGTGGCGGGGTAATGGAGATCCGCCTTCCGCAGCCGCTGCCGGAGCGCATCGGGCCGCAAAACCCCCTCCGGGGCGGGGATAGTCCGGGTCTGTACCCCGGCAATCACCGAAGCCGCCCCTGCCTCGTGCTGGATGATGTGGCATTCCTCCCCCAGTACAACCTCGCTGCCCCGTTTGCACCAGGTAAAGAGGGCCAGTTGGTTGCCGAAGGTACCGGAGGGCACAAAAACCGCCGCTTCCTTACCGGTAAGCTCCGCCCCCAGCTTTTCCAGTGCGTTGACGGTGGGGTCATCCCCGTATACATCATCCCCCACCTCGGCGTTTGCCATAGCTTTTCGCATGGCTTCGGTGGGCTTGGTTACGGTATCACTTCGCAGGTCGATCATTATAGTGGTCAATGTAGCGTATAATCGATGTTAGGACAAGCGCATGGACTACGGGCCTCTGGTCTGCCCAACGGCAGTTCACCCCCCCAGTTTCAGGTTCCCGGTTTGAATGCCGGAGAGCTGAACACCAGTGTTTCAGCGTGAAAAACTAGTTTTTCAGCGTGAAATACTAGTTTTTCAGAGCGAGATACTAGTTTTTCAGAGCGAAAAACTGGTGTCAAGGAAAAACAGTATGCGAGCCGTTGGTTCGCTTCCTATCTCAAGAAGTAGGAGTTATCTATGCGGAAGCCAGTTCTTTGCGAACCAGCTCGCTGATAATTTCTGCCGGGGTTTTGTGGGTGGCTTCGGCCTTGGCACGGAGCCATTGGATGGTCAGACGGTCTACCTCGACTGTTTGGACTTCACGCCGGCGGGCCCGCTCGGTAAAAAAGCCGCCGGTTATGCCTGCCACATCGGGCGGGTTGCGGGTTACTTCGTCATCCAGGGCCCACGCTTCTTCTTCGGTCATACGTGCCATTTTTTCCTCCTACTCGTCCAACAAAGGCAGATATTTTGTGGTGCATTTCATTGCATGAAACACATTCACCGTATCGTCGTCGATGCGGTTATACATGATTTCAAGCAAGCGCCATTTTGTATCATACCCCAGGATCAGATATTTGTTCAGGTAGCCTTTCACAAGGCCCTCGTAGAGCGGATGGTTAGCAGCCCAGCGGATGTCTTCTTCGCTGATAGTATGCCGGAAGGCCGCTTCATTGAACTCAATGTCCTCATCCATTGCCTAAGTATAGGGGGGATCGGGGCGTGATACAAGCCGGAAGCTGGGGCAGTGCGTACCGGTAGCCCGGAACACTTCTATTGAAGGAAGATTCCTGCTCTTGATCCCGAAAACCCTACAGGACCGGGGAAAGGCGGCTTCCCAGGTAACCTTAAAGTAGGCGCACTTGAGGCAATCCGGGGCGCGCGGCTTATCAGATTTCGGCCCATCCATACCCCCATTGTAGCCCCGCCCCCATCCCAACACAATATCCCGCTGGACAGTTCCCGGTGCTTCGGATATTCTTCAATCACATGAAAAAGTTGAGCGGCGTTTCCGTATCACCGGGTATCGTTATCGGGAAGCACTTTCTCTATCGGGGGAATGAGCTTCAGGATATTCCCCGGTATGCCATCGTAAAGACCCAGATTGATTCCGAATGGCGGCGGTTTCTCACGGCCGTCTTGGCGGCGGCGGCGGATGTGCGGGATCTGTATGACAAAGCCGTCCGTGAAATGAGCAAGGAAAAGGCGGCTATTTTCGAGGCCCACCTGATGATGCTGGAGGATACGGAATTTCAAGGGCAGATTAAGGATAGGCTCTTTGCGGATCAGGAGAATATTGAATGGATAGTCTGGGATATTACCCGTGGTATTACGGCAAAGATGCTGACCTCCCCGGACGCCTATTTCCGGGAGCGGGCGGTGGATATCGCCGATATATCCCGCCGGCTGATGCATAAACTTCTGGGGATCAAAGATTTTTCCCTGGCGGACCTTGATGAGGATATTATCCTGGTGGCCCACGACCTCTTGCCCTCGGAAGTGCTGGCCATGAATAAGGATAGGGTCAAGGGTATTGCTATGGATATGGGCGGACAGACTTCCCATACCGCTATCCTGGCCCGGGCCTTCGGAATCCCGGCGGTGCTGGGGCTTTCCACCATCACCAAGGAGGTCAATGCCGGGGATATCCTGGCGCTGGACGGCAGCGCCGGGCAGGTGATTATCAATCCTACGAAGGCTTCCCTGCTAAGACACGAGGACGCCCTCAAGCTGTGGAGGCGGAACCGGAACAAGCTCCTTGCGGCGGTGGAGCTTCCCGCAGAAACCAGGGACGCCCGCCGGGTCAGCCTCAAGGCGAATATCGGACTGCCCGAAGAGGCGGCAACGGTCCTGCGTTATGGCGCCGAGGGTATCGGTCTCTATCGCTCCGAATTCCTCTTCCTTACCTCCGGTCAGGCTGCGGAGGAGGAGCAGCAGTACCAGGCCTATAGCACGGTGTTGAAGGCTATGGGCAATAAGCCGGTGACCATCCGGACCCTGGATGTGGGGGGTGATAAGGTGTCCCCCAATGCGCAGCCTCCCTCGGATGATAAGAACCCGCTCCTGGGCTGGCGGGCTATCCGTATGTGCCTTGCCCTGCCGGACCTTTTTAAGACCCAACTCCGGGCCATACTCCGGGCCAGTGTGTACGGCAATGTGAAGATCATGTTCCCCATGATTTCCGGGATTGAGGAACTGGAGCAGGCCTTGGCGATAGTGGAGGAGGCGAAAGCGGAATGCCGGCAGAAGAAGCAGCGTTTTGCCCGGAAGATTGAGGTGGGGACCATGATCGAGATTCCCTCCGCCGCCTTGAGTGCGGATATTCTGGCCCGTAAATCGGACTTTTTCTCTATCGGGACCAACGATCTGCTCCAATACACCCTGGCGGTTGATCGGGGCAATGAAAAGGTAAGCTACCTGGCCCAGCCCTTCCATCCGGCGGTGCTCCGGCTCCTCAAGCAGACCATCGACGCCGCCCATGAGCGGGGGATCAAGGCCGCCATGTGCGGCGAGTTGGCGGGGACCCCCTTTGCCGCGCCGGTGCTCCTGGGATTGGGGCTGGACGAATTCAGCATGACCGCCTCCTCCATCCCCCAGGTTAAGCAGGTTATCCGGGGGGTCACCTTTGAGGACTGCCGCGCCCTGGCGGAGAAGGCCCTGGCCAACACCTCCTACAAGCAGACCGAGACCCTGGTTAAGGCATGGATGGCCGAACATAATGGAGTTTGATCCCCGCGATAAATACCGGAATCTCCCCACGGTGGTCCTGGCGGGCCGTCCCAATGTGGGTAAATCCACCCTGTTCAACCGCCTCCTCCATCAAAGGCGCGCCATCACCGACCCGACTCCGGGGGTAACCCGGGACCCGGTGGCTATGGACGCCTTTATCAACGGGAAACCGGTACGGCTCATGGACACCGGGGGCTTCAAGCTGGACCGGAAGGCCGATGGCGGCAGGGATATTCCCAGTGATACCCTGGACGACCTGGTGGTGGAGAAAACCCTGGCGGCCCTGGAAAGTGCGGATTTGATCCTGCTCATCCTGGAAGCGGGGGAACTCAAGGCGGAGGACGAGGAGTTTATCGGTCTCCTCCGGCCCTATCAGAACAAGCTCTTGGCGGTGGTGAACAAGACCGAGGGGGGGCGCCGGGAAAACGAGTCCTGGAATATCCTCTCCTATGGGTTTGACCGGGTATGGATGGTTTCTGCCGAACACGGGGACAATGTGGGGGATTTGGAAGAGGCCATCGTAGCCCGGCTGGATTTTTCCAGGGTGGAGCTTGACGATGCCCAGACGCGGCCCATCAGGATTGCTATCGTGGGGAAACCCAATACGGGGAAGTCCACCCTGTCAAACCGCCTCACCGCATCAAGCGCCTCCATCGTGAGCGATATTCCCGGCACCACCCGTGATGTGGTGGAGGGGTGGTTTGTGTACCGGAACCGGGCGTTCCAGGTCCTGGATACCGCAGGGATACGCAGGAAAAGTAAGGTGACGGAAAATATTGAGTACTATTCGGTGAACCGGGCCATCAAAACCATGGATGACGCAGACATAGTGTTTCTGTTGATAGACGCCCAGGATGGGCTTTCGGATCAGGATAAGAAGATCACCGCCCTGGCGGATGAGCGGGGCAGGGGGATCATCATGGTGCTTAATAAGTGGGACACCATGCCGGAGGTAAAAAACACCTTTACTGCGGTCCAGGACCGGATACACTTTCTCTTCGGCCAGATGGAATACGCCCCCATCATGCCGGTCAGCGCCCGTGACGGTTCCGGCATCGACGCGCTGCTCAACACCGCCATCCGGATGTACGCCCAGCTTAATCTCCACACCGATACGGGGAAGCTGAACCAGGCCCTGGAACGCTGGCTGGCGGAGTCTCCCCCCCCGGCGGGCCCCCAAACCCGGTTCAAGCTGAAGTACGCCGTCCAGGTTTCGGATAACCCCGTGAAGTTTGTCTTCTTCGCCTCCCGCCCCAAGGCGGTGAGCCAGTCCTATGTCAGCTATTTGAGGAACAAGATGCGCCGGGACCTGGGCTATTCCCTCATCCCCCTGGGCATTGAGATCCGCGCTTCCGCAAAGGAGCGGCGTTGAACCATGGTGACCTACGGAATTGGGGAGCTGGAAAAGCTCCTGGGGGTAAAGGCCCATGTGATCCGCTACTGGGAAAAGGAGATCCCCCTGATTCAGAGCCGCCGGGACCTTAACGGCAGGCGGGTCTACGCCAAGCGGGATTTGACGGTCCTCTTCCGGTTGAAGTACCTTCTCTACGACCGCCGTTTTACTATTGAAGGCGCCCGGGAACAGCTCTTCCGGGAGCATACCGGGGAAGATCAGAACCTCAAGGCCCACATTGAAGCCCTCCGCTCGGACCTCCTGGACCTGTACTTCCTGGTACACCGGCCGGACAGCCCCTGATGGAACGCCTCTTCCCCCCGCTGTCTGAAGAAGCACGCCGGCACATGGATTCAATCCCCTCCCTGGTGGACAGGGTTCTCCCCATCCCCAAACGCTTCCGCTCCGGTTTGCCCCGGGATGTGGCGGAACTTTCCCGCCTCCTCACCAGCGCCCGGGGTGAGCGGCACGAATCCTACCTGAGTGAGGGTCCCTTCCTTTCGGCTTACCTGCGCTACTTTCTCCCCTGGAACATCTACCGCCTTGCCCGGCTGCTCCCGTCCCTGTCTCTCCCCTTGACGGCCGTCTCCGCAAGCGGACCGGTGTCCGTTACCGACCTGGGTTCCGGTCCCCTCACCCTGCCCATTGCCCTCTGGATTTCCCG
>BNUX01000048.1 GCA_025997675.1 Spirochaetia bacterium
CGCACAAATATGCGCTGCCGCGAAATTGCCGCGGTGTTTGTCACGCTGCCGATGTTGATACCATCAATTTCACACGGCATGGGATTAGTATTGCTGCTCGGTTCCAACGGTATTCTAACGCGTTTGTCGTACAGCCAAAGACGATACGCGATAGCGCCCTTCGTGATACCGCCGCACTCGCCTACAGCATCGTCGTATGCGTCCTTATTGCACTGCCGGTGGTGATATTCGCATACCTCACCTTTGTTACCCGATATCCCGTGGACATGAGTTTTTCCCTTACAAACATTACCAGGACACTCAATATGGGAGCAGGAAGATATCTTGCCAACTCCCTCATCATTGCCCTTGGGGTATCTGTTTTCGGGACGGTACTCTCGTACCTCACCGCCTATTTTACTGCGCGCACCCCGGGAAAAGCCTCGCGATTTTTGCACCTTTTATCCATTACGTCCCTGGCGGTTCCGGGTATGGTATTGGGATTGTCCTATGTACTTTTTTTTAAGGGCACGTTTATCTACGGCACCCTCGCCATGCTCATCCTCGTGAACATCCTGCATTTTATGGCATCCCCGTACCTGATGGCGTACAATTCACTCTGCAAACTGAATGCCAATCTTGAGGATGTTGGCCGCACCCTCGGCGTTGTCCGGCTCCGTATTGTTACCGATGTAGTAATACCACAGACAAAATTGACGATTTTTGAAATGGCATCATATTTTTTCGTGAATGCCATGATGACTATTTCGGCGGTGTCCTTCTTAAACACGGTGCGCAACAAACCGGTGTCTTTGATGATTACCCAATTTGAAGGACAGTTGTTCCTTGAAGGAGCCGCGTTTATTTCACTGTTGATATTGGCATGCAATTTTTTAGTAAAAGCGGCGGTGTATTATGGAAGAATTATCGCGGACGCAGTTTAATGTACTCACCTTCCTGGAAAACAATAAGGACGGTAAAAATCTTACCCAGCGCAGCATCGCAAAGGCGCTTAACTTGTCAGTCGGCACGGTGAACAAGGCGCTGCTCTACTTTACCGAAACCGGCTTTAGTAATGATAGTATCATTACCGCAGAGGGGCTTACGGCGTTGGAACCATACCGCGTTGAACGGGCCATTTTTCTTGCCGCCGGTTTTGGCTCACGCCTGGTACCCATCACATTAAACACGCCGAAACCCCTTGTACGGGTAAAGGGCATACGCATCATCGACACATTACTTGACGCCGTTACCGCTGCCGGCATAACCGATATTACTATTGTACGGGGCTACCTAGGGGAACAATTCGACCAATTACTTTACAAATATCCGGGCATTAAGTTTTTGGAAAACCCGCTTTATAACGAGGCCAACAATATTTCCTCCGCAATGTGCGTACGCTACCAACTGCAAAATGCCTATGTGCTCGAATCGGATTTATTACTCTGGAATCCGCGCCTCATCACCAAGTACCAATACGCAAGCAACTACCTTGGTGTTTCCACCGAACGTACCGATGACTGGTGCTTTGAAACAAAAAACGGCGTTATCACCAAGTTGCGCGTTGGCGGCAAAAATTGCTACCACATGTTTGGCATTTCGTACTGGAACCGGCGTGATGGCGCAAAAATGGCCGGCCACATCAAACAGGTATATGAAATGCCCGGCGGCAAAGAACGCTACTGGGATCAAGTGGCGCTTGATTATTTTGCCAAGGCCTACGAAATAGAGGTACGGGAATGTTCGTTTGATGACATTACCGAAATCGACACCTTCCCCGAATTAAAAAAACTGGATGATACCTACCGGGTATAATGGAGTAAGATAACGCCGTGAGTTTTTTGTACACCCTGATTATTTATCCAATTGTGCAGATTATCGAAGTGGTGTTCACCTTTTCCCAGAAGGTTTTTCGGGAGCCCGGTGTTTCCCTTATAGTCATAAGCGGTGTCATAACCCTGCTCTGCCTTCCGGTATATGCGGTGGCGGAAAAGTGGCAGGAGCTTGAACGGAATCTGCAAAAAAAGTTTAAACCGAAGGTTGATACCATAAAAAACGTCTTCAAGGGTGATGAGCAGTATATGATTCTGTCCGCCTATTACCGGCAGAATCACTATCATCCTGTATATGCCCTGCGGGGATCCTTCGGCTTACTTATTCAAATCCCCTTTTTTATTGCCGCTTATTCATATCTTTCCCACCTTGAAGTTTTGAAGGGGGCTCCCTTTCTGTTTATTGCCGATTTAGGCGTCCCGGATGGGGATGGGATACATATCCTTCCCATCGTTATGACCGTGATAAACTGTACTGCGGGGCTTATATACACCAGGGGGTTTCCGGTAAAAGAAAAGATACAGCTTTTCCTGATGGCCGCAGTTTTTCTCGTCCTTTTATACAACTCCCCATCGGGCCTTGTTATTTATTGGACCATGAATAATTGTTTTTCCCTGGTAAAGAACCTCTACTACAAGTTTAATTTTAAATGGAAAAATACCCTTATCGCCCTCTCTGTAAGCGCCGTCTGTATTTTTCTGTCCTTCTATATGATGCGGATTTATACCGGGGATATTAAGCTCCGGACACTCTTTTGCTGTTTGTTCCTCATGATTGGGATTATTCCCTGGATTCTCTCCCCCGGAAAAGCGCTTCTAAAAAAAATACCGGTTCCCCGCTATACCAATACAAAAACACTTTTGCTGTTTATTGTTTCCTTTGCGGCGGTCTGGATTATCACCGGATTATTTCTCCCCTCCATGCTTATCGCCGCTTCCCCACAGGAATTTTCATACATCGATTCCTATACCACACCGGTTTTCTTTATTCTCAATACCTGTTTGCAGGCTGCGGGGTTCTTTATTTTCTGGCCGGTATGCCTCTATTTTCTTTTTTCACCGGGGGCTAAACGGGTCTTTTCCCTATTGGGACCGGTTCTCTTAGGAGCCGCCGTCTGTAATGTTTTTTTCTTTGCCGGGGATTACGGTATTATCTCAATGGCCTTGGTTTTTGACAACGCGGTAAAACATTCCATAGTGGCCATATTGGTCAACCTGGGAGCATTGCTTATACCGACGGCCGTCATAGTTTTTTTATTCTTTACCGGCAAGTACCGGGGGCTTATTGTTTCTGCGGCGCTCTGTCTGTCTGCGGTCTTTACTTTTTCTCTGTACAATGTATTTTCAATACAGGGCGAATTCCAAAAATTACAGAAGTATCGCGGCTCCCAAACGGATGCCGTACTATCGGTGGAACCTGTCTTCAGCCTCTCAAGAACCGGTAAGAATACGGTACTTATCATGTTGGACAGGGCCTTGAATACCTTTCTCCCTTATATTTTAGAGGAAAGTCCCGAACTTACCGATATATATTCCGGGTTCGTCTACTATCCCAATACAGTTTCCTTCAACGGTTACACGCGGATGGGCGCTCCCCCTATTTTCGGCGGTTATGAATACACCCCCCTGGAAATGAATAAGCGGGATACTGTTCCTGTGGTTACCAAACACAATGAGGCGCTCCTGCTTATGCCCCGTATTTTTTCGGAAGCGGGGTATGCGGTGACCGTTACCGATCCGCCCTACCCAAATTACAGCAGTAAAGGTGATTTACGGATCTACGATCAGTATCCTGCCGTAAAGGCGCTCCTTACCGATTCGGTATATACCGATTTATGGATACGGGAACACAAATTTCCGGCTCCCTCTTCCGGCAGTATCCTAAAACGCAATCTGCTCTGGTATGGTTTTTTCAGGGCTTCCCCCCTGGCATTCCGGCAGGGAATATACCTTCAAGGGGATTGGTGCGCCCCGGGTTTATTGCAGAAAATCACCCTGACCCTCAACGGCTATTCGGTTTTGGATTACCTGCCCCAGCTTACCGGTATAACCCGTGACGGACAAAACACCGCCCTTTTTATGGTGAATAATACCACCCATGAGGCATCCTTTCTCCAGGCCCCCGAGTACCGCCCCGCCCTTTCGGTAACTAATTACGGGAAGACGCCCTTCAGCAAGGAACACACCTACCATGTAAACGCCGCCGCCGTAAAGCGCCTTGCGGACTGGTTTGTTTTTTTAAAAAAAGAGCAGGTCTATGACAACACACGGATCATAGTAGTATCGGATCATGGCACTGAACCAAACTTCGTAACCAAAATCGGGCTGCCTTTCAATGTGGATCAATTTAATCCCCTCTTACTGTTTAAGGATTTTGACGCATCCGGTAGTATCAAAACTGATACTACCTTTATGAGTAACGCCGATGTTCCCTTTCTTGCCCTGGAGGGACAGATAGAAAACCCGGTCAATCCCTTTACCGGGAAGATAATCGGCACGGAGTTAAAAGAGAATCCCCTCTATATTGCCATATCGGGGTCCATACATCTTGAAAACCCAACGGATGCCCTGTTTGTTCTTGATCCAAAAAGAGATTATTACGTACACGATACCATTTTTGATCCCGCGAACTGGAGCAAGGCCGGAGAATGACATAAATTGGGAGGCAATAAATGAATGATGACATTCGGTGGAAACAACGTTTTTCAAACTACAAAAAGGTGTTATCGCATCTTACCTCTATTGTAGAATATGCAAAAACACATGAATTGAAGGACATAGAACAATTAGGTATTATTAAAGCATTTGAGCTTTCTTTTGAACTCGCATGGAATGTAATGAAAGACTATCTTAACATGAAAGGTATCCTTGGTATTATCGGTTCAAAGGATTCAGTGCGTTTTGCATTTAAAAATGAATTGATCGCCGATGGACAGGTTTGGATGTCAATGATTGATGACCGCAATAAAGCCACACATACTTACGAAGAAGTATTAGCGCAGACACTTGCATACAATATTGTAAACACCTACAATACGGAACTCATTGTTTTTGAGCAAACTATGGAGCGCCTTCAATGATGTATGGCCTGTCGGATTACACATTGCAAACGATGAATACAATATTCAAGAAATACGAAGGCATTCAAAAAGTTATTTTGTACGGCAGCCGTGCAAAGGGGAACTACAGACCGGGATCCGATATTGATCTTACCCTCTATACCGATGATACTTTTACCTATGGCGATCTTTCGAATATCGGGGGTGAATTTGACGATTCCGATATGCCATATTTTGTTGATGTAAGTATTTATAACAAATTAAATAATCCCGATCTGAGGGCGCATATTGACCGCGTTGGAAAGCCACTATATATAAAGGCCAGGAAATGAAACGATGTTAAATGTTCTCTATACCCTTATCGTTTATCCTATCCAACAGATAATTGAACTGTGTTACTATTTTACCGCACGGTTATTTGGAGATCCGTCGCTGGCGCTTTTTGGGGTAAGCGCGGCGGTGAGTATATATGCACATTGCCGCTGTACTTCCGCGCTGAACATTGGCAGGCATTGGAGCGGGACACACAAAAACGTCTCGCACCAAAAATTGCCAAAATCAAAGCGACTTTCAAGGGCGATGAGCAGTATATGATTTTAACCGCATATTACCGGCAGAATCACTATCATCCGGTGTATGCCCTCAGAAGTTCATTGGGTGTTTTAGTACAGATTCCTTTTTTTATTGCCGCCTACCACTACCTTTCCCATCTTGATGCGTTGCGGGGCGCTCATTTTTTAGGTATCGGCGATTTGAGTGTTCCCGATGCGCTCATTCCCTTCGCCGGGAGGGGCATAAATATCCTGCCACTCTTCATGACCACAATAAACGTCGTTTCCGGCGCGATATACACCCGCGGTTTCCCGCTCAAAGATAAAATACAGTTATACGGTATGGCGTTCATATTTTTAGTACTACTCTATAATTCCCCCGCGGGGCTGGTGCTGTACTGGACGGCAAACAATGTATTTTCACTGATAAAAAACATCCTGCAAAAAATACCACATTCAAAAAAAATTGTTTTTGCAGGGCTTGCCGCCGCGATTATTGCTGCCGATATTTTTCTACTCTTTTTTCACCGCGGAGACCTGCCCAACCGTTTGCTGGCGATGGCGCTTTTTACCTGTCTAGGCGCGCTTCCTTTGATTCCGCGTTTGGCAAAAGCGGTTTGCGTACCGGCGCGGTTTTTGCCGTTTCGTGTTTTTGTGCTTTCCGAACTTGCGTTACTTGCGCTCCTTGGCTTTGTGATACCCTCTTCGCTTATCGCTTCATCGGTCGCGGAATTTTCATTTATTGATTCGCTTACAACACCTTTTCCTTTTATTCTCCACACTGCCTTACAAACAGCAGGAATTCTTTTGTGGGTGACAGCGCTTTATTTTCTGTTTTCCCCGCTTGTTAAACAAAGCTTGACGCTTATTCTCCTTATTGTTTCGGTTCTTGCACTCAGCTGCGTCTTTTTCATTTCAGAAGATTTTGGTTTTATTACCAATACGCTTGTCTTTTCCGACCCGAAACCATTCGGCGCAAATCGTCTTTCCGCTACAATCTGTATTACCTTGTGCGTGATAATACCGGCGGCATTGCTTACACTGTACATCCGGAAAAAACAGGCGCTTTTTCATTTTCTGCAATCGGTTATGTGTATCGCACTTGTCTGTGTAAGCATCGTCCATTTGACGGCAATCAGACGGAACTTTTCCATTGCAAGCGCAAAAAACGAAAGCGGCGTCGGCGCGTCATTTGAGCCGATTTATCAATTTTCAAAAAACGGAAATAATGTCTTACTCATAATGCTTGACTGCATCGTCGGCGCATACATTCCCTATGTATTTGAAGAGCGTCCCGATTTATTGAATACTTTCACGTCTTTCACCTGGTATCCCAATACCGTCTCGTTTGCCAACCACACATTGATTGGCGCCTTACCGGTATACGGCGGCTACGAATACACCCCCAAGGCAGTAAACGCGCGGATCGATACGACGCTTCTGGACAAACAAAAGGAAGCCTATCTGCTTTTACCGGCTATTTTTGCTGATGCAGGTTTTTCCGCTACAGTTACCGATCCGCCTTTTGATAATTTTCAAATGTCGAATTTGAGCATATTTGCCGCCGATCCGCGCATACACGCAGAAAATGTCAAAGGAAAATACACCGCTCTCTGGATGCAAAATCACCCTGAAATAAATGCCATCAGTATTTCTGATTTATTGAATAAAACATTGCTTCGCTTTTCGTTTTTTAAGGCATCACCGCTTTTTATGCGTTCCTTTATCTATGATGATGGGGAATGGCTCATGCTGAAGGACCATTCCGCAGGGGAAATAACCCCGGAAATTCTCAATGATTACGCCTTGCTTGATTTATTGCCGGACTTGACTGCAATTCAGGATGACGGCGCTGCCTACACCGCTATTTACAGCCATCTGCCGCATGCGACGACTTTTTTACAGCCCCCCGATTATACACCGACACAGACCATTACTAATCACGGGACAAGTATTTTGAAAGATGACTCACGTTATCACATGACGATGGCATCATTTATTCTGTTACACAAGTGGTTCGTTTTTTTAAAAGAACACGGTGTGTATGACAATACCCGCATCATTCTTGTGTCTGACCACGGGCGGGGCAATACCGATTATCCCGGTAATATCACGCTGCCCGGGGGCGTCAAACTGCAATCATATAATGCACTTCTCATGGTAAAAGATTTTGATGCCAAAGACGGCGATGCGCTCACGGTCGATACTTCCTTTATGACAAACGCCGATGCGGCGCTCTTTGCAGCCCTTGGAATTGCCGAAAAGAATCCCTTTACCGGCAAAGCGCTTGAGCCGGACAAGGAAAATGGTGTTACCATCACTACTATTGGCGAATTGAGTACCTACCGGCATTCAAAATACGGATACAATATAGACGCTGACCAATGGCTTGGCGTTCACGATAACATTTTTAACCACGAAAACTGGAACAATGCCGGGGAATGAAATAAATGTTAAATGTTCTCTATAGTTTAATAATTTTTCCCCTGGTCAGAATCATTGAACTGGTATTCATGACATTTGAGCGTTTATTTAATCCCGGAATTGCAATTTTGGGGGTAAGTGCCGTTGTTACTGCATGTACGCTGCCGCTTTATCTTGTGGCAGAAAAATGGCAATCCATCGAACGGGAAACGCAAAAACGACTCATGCCAAAAATGACTAAAATCAAATCAATATTCAAAGGCGATGAGCAATACATGGTTTTGAATACATACTATAAGCAGCAACACTATCATCCGATTTTTGCTTTGCGTAATACCTTCAGTTTGCTCCTTCAAATACCATTCTTTATTGCTGCCTACAGTTATCTTTCTCATTTGGAACTATTGCAGGGTGAAGCATTTTTTTTTATACACGACTTAGGCGTTCCCGATGGGTTATTGCCGGTATTGGGCAACAGCATAAATATCCTACCCATTTTAATGACCGCAATCAATATAGTGACAGGGGCCATATACACCCGCGGGTTTCCGCTCAAAGAAAAAGTACAGCTTTACGGTATGGCGCTTATTTTCCTGGTGCTACTGTATAATTCCCCCGCCGCTCTGGTGCTTTATTGGACGATGAACAATCTGTTTTCACTTGCAAAAAATGTTCTGCGGTATATTCCGCATGGGAAAAAAATAGTATATGCCATTCTTTGCGCTGCGGCCCTTTACATTGACTATTACACACTGTTCATTTTTCACAAGCGCTCAATAGTAAAGCATGTTTTGGTTGTCATTGCATCTTCAACCGTCTTTTTTATTCCATTGTTTCTGGCAGCAGCAAAGAAATTGCAGCAGCGGTTTGCAGGTATCAAAGCCGGTTCCGAGAGCAACGTAACACAAGGGTCTCTATTTTTACTCACTATCGGCAACATTTTTTTACTGTTAGGCATTGTTATACCAATAGCGCTTATTTCCTCGTCGGTGCAGGAGTTTTCTTATATAGAAAATCATGCATCCCCTTTTTATTTTGTTTGGAATATAGCACTGCAGGCTGCGGGATATTTTCTGTTGTGGCCTATTACTATCTATGCCTTATTCAGCAATAAAACAAAAAATGCTTTAACGGCGGTTTTATCTGCCGCACTTTTTGTATGCCTAATCAACGTGTATATTTTTTCAGGGGACTACGGTTTTTTTACAACTACCTTAACATTTTCTAATCCTACTTTTAAAATAGGCGTACTAAAAACGATCCTGGAAGTCCTCTCATTATTTGCTGCAATCATCGCATGTGTGTATTTGTTCTTTTTCAAAAAAAAGATTTTGCTTACTATTCACAGCATATTATTCATAGGGTTATTCGGATTTTCGCTCTTAAAAATTGTATCAACCGGCATTGACTTTAACGCATACGCAAAGATACACACCCAAACTACCGCACTCTCAAAAGTTTTTGACTTTTCCCATACCGCTAAAAACGTACTCGTTATCATGCTGGATAGAGCTAAGGCCGGTTATGTACCAGCTATGTTTGCGGAAAAACCTGAATTATACGATGCATTCAGTGGTTTTATCTGGTATCCTAACTGTGCGTCATTCGGTACAAACACCATTTTCGGCGCCCCTCCCCTTTTTGGCGGCTATGAGTATGTGCCGAAAGAACTCGCCCTCGACACCGGGGCGCCTCTTGTGCAGCGCCACAATGAAGCTTTGCTTGTAATGCCGCGTATCTTTTCTGAACATGGTTTTACAACAACGGTAACAGACCCATCGTGGGCAAACTACAGTTATCGGCCGGATTTAAGTTTTTATAAAAACTATCCTGAAATCAAAGCCGAAAACATAATCGGCCGCTATACCGAATCCTGGATATGGGATCATAAAGATGCAAACATATTGTCTACATCTTTATTTTTACGGGACAATCTTTTACGTTTTTCTTTTTTTAGAGCGTCCCCTGAATTTTTTCGCAGCGCCATTTATGATAACGCTGAATGGATGGTAGACATTGGTTCTGCGGCCAGTGTTCCCTTGCTTACGCTTGATGAATACGCTGCCCTGGACAGTCTTCCCTCCATCACTGATATATCAGATAGTAGTAATCCTACCTTTACATTGATGGTAAATCAGCTTACCCATGAACCGGCAATTTTCAGCCTGCCGGATTATACGCCCCAGGGACAAAATCTTGATAAAGGCGGGGATAAAGATTACCATGTAAATATGGCGGCTTTTTTGCTGTTAAAAAATTATTTCAACTTTCTAAAAGCAAACGGTGTATACGATAATACCCGCATTGTTATCGTTGCGGATCATGGAGACGGCGATGGAAAAGCTGCATTGAACCCTCTGCTTATGTTTAAAGATTTTGATACAACCGGATCTCTTGTTACGGACAATGCTTTTATGACTAATGCCGATACCCCTATTCTTGCAACAGCGGGCCTTATCGAAAACCCTGTTAATCCCTGGACACAAAAGCCTTTGGCCGCCGTAAAATCAAATGGAATTACCGCAACAACATCCGATCTTTGGACGCCTGAATATCATGGAAAAAATAATTTTAAGATAAAAGGCAGCGAATGGCTATATATCGATGATACCAATAATTGGAAAAAGGTGGAAAAATGATGCTCTATCCTCTCTATATTGATCCCGGAACCGGTAGTATGCTCTTCTCAATACTGATTGGGGCGGCGGCTACCCTGTATTTTGTTTTTCGGGCTCTTATTATAAAACTAAAGATGGTACTCTCCGGCGGCCGGTCAACAGCATCCGACGTTTCTCACCCCTATGTGATTTATTCTGAAGCAAAGCAATATTGGAATGTCTTTAAGCCTGTTCTTGACGAATTCGAAAAGCGGCGGCAGGAACTTCTCTATCTTACTTCCGCAGAGGATGATCCGGTTTTTGAGGGAACGTATCAGTTTGTAAAGCCTGAATATATCGGCGAGGGGAATAAGGCCTTCGCCCATCTTAATATGCTTCAGGCGGGTATTGTCCTTATGACAACCCCCGGCCTTAATGTGTATCAATTAAAACGGTCAAAGATGGTGAAGTATTACGCCCACGTGCTTCATGCCCCAAGCGATGCTACCATGTACCGGCTTTTCGGTTTAGACTACTTTGATAGTGTGCTGCTTACCGGGGATTATCAGGCGAAGGATATCAGGACCCTGGAAAAGCTCCGGGAACTGCCGGAAAAAAAACTGCCCACGGTGGGGTGTACCTATCTTGATGTATACGCCGAAAAAATGAAACAACTCCCACTGGAAGAAAATCACAACTTTACGGTGCTTGTCTCTCCCTCATGGGGGCCATCAGCACTGCTGGCGCGGTATGGCGCCAAACTTCTTGATCCACTGGTTAAGACCGGTTTGTCCATTATTGTACGGCCCCATCCGCAGTCAAAAAAATCTGAAAGCGCCACGCTTGAAACTCTTACCGCACGATATAAGGATACGCCAAACCTGGTATGGGATTATGAACGTGAAAATATCCATTCCCTTTCAAAAGCAGATATCATGATATCAGACTTTTCCGGCATCATATATGACTATGCGTTTTTATGCGACAAACCGGTTATGTATGTTAAACAGGGTATTGACCTTCGTCCCTACGATGCCGACGATTTGGGAGAACATGCGGGGGATGAGCTCTGGCAGTTTAAGACACTTACCGAAATTGGCATTGAACTTAAAGAAGAATTCTTTGAAAAAATTGGCGATGTGATTAAGGATGTCGCCGACAGCGCAGCATTAAAAGCGGCCCGGAACAGGGCAAAAGAAACTGCCTGGCAGTACCAGGGAGAGGCGGGAAAACGGATCGCGGATTTTATGATACAAACGGTCTCCGGAGCGCAATGAATATTACCATAGACTGCCGGCATCTTAACGCAAGCGGCATCGGCGTATACCTCCGTGAATGTCTTCCCCGCTTTCTTGATTCGTCCCATTCTTTTTTGCTGCTTGTGTCTGACGAGGATAGGGATAGGCTGTCGCGTATTACTGCCGGTCATAAAAATACCGCCGTCATTTCCTGTAACATAAAGCCCTTTTCAATACAGGAACTCTGTGCCATGCCCTATGGCATCATAAAAAAAATTAACCACACCGGTTTATTCTATTCTCCCTACTTCAACATCCCCTCCGGTATTACCGTCCCTGTCTACACCACAATCCACGACATTGTTTTCCCGGACATGCCGGAACTTACCTCAAAAATCGGGCTTATGGCCAGGATGTGGTTTTATCACCGGGCCTTTAGGCGTTCAAAAAAAATATTCACCGTTTCAGATTTTTCAAAATCACGGATCGAATACTATTCCCGTAATAGGGCGCCGGTCATTGTTACCCATAGTGCTATACAACCCTATTTATTACATCAATCTGACGCGCCCGGTAAACGGAATACTATTCTTTTTATTGGAAATATCAAGAAACATAAGGGGCTCTGGTGCCTGTTGGATGCATTCTTCCAGGCCAGGAAAGAAGGACTTAAGCACAAATTGATACTGGTGGGAAGCAAGGACAATTTCCGTTCCCGGGATACGGAAGCCCTGGGGCAGCTTGAAAGGGCCGATAGTTCCCTTGTCGAGTTTACCGGGTTTATTTCCGATGAAAAACTAAAAACACTGCTTGCCGAATCTGCCCTCCTGGTTCAGCCTTCCCTCTATGAAGGGTTCTGCCTTCCGCCCCTGGAGGCTATGGTGTGCGGGACAATGGCGCTCGTTTCCGATATTCCGGTACTCCGGGAAATATACGACGGGTATCCGGTCAGCTTCTTTCGGGCTGGAGACAGCGGTGATCTTAAAGACAAACTTCTTTCGTTATTGTACAATAAAGAACCGGAGCGGATTATTTTACCCGGCCCGCTACGGGGAAAATATACCTTTGAAAAAACTGCCGCAGTTATTCTGCGTGAATTAACAGGAACCATACTATGAGAGTTGCCATCATTCATTACTGGCTTGTAAACATGCGGGGGGGGGAGAAGGTCCTGGAAGCGCTCCTTGAAATGTTTCCCGAGGCGGATGTGTACACCCATGTATATAATCCCGCTGCGGTATCGGAACGTATAAACTCTCATAGGGTATATACATCATATATCAACAAGCTGCCCTTTGCTAAAAAACTTTATCAAAAATATATGCCCCTCATGCCTGCTTCCCTTAACAGATTTAACCTGCAGGATTATGATTTAATTATTTCCAGTGAATCCGGTCCCGTTAAAGGGGTTATCCCAAATCCTGATGCCTACCATATTTGTTACTGCCATAGTCCTATGCGCTACCTCTGGGATATGTACCACGAATATTTCCGGGGGGCAAATCCCCTGGTCCGTTTTTTTATGAACTTCCTTATACCGGGCTTACGGCTCTGGGATATTACTTCCGCTAATCTGGTTGATCATTTTATTGCCAATTCCCGGTATGTGGCGAAACGGATAGAACGTTATTATAACCGCAGCGCAGATATTGTGTTTCCTCCGGTTGCCATAGCACAATACATCCCCATTGAACGGAAGCCGGAGGACTTCTATCTTTTTTTCGGCCAGCTTGCGGGGTATAAACGCTCCGATATTGCCATTGAGGCCTGTATCACCTCCGGCAGAAAACTGGTAGTGGCCGGCGCCGGGGCAAAGAAAAAAGATATCAAAGGGTATGAAAAGTCCGGTTTAATTACCTTTTTGGGGAGGATTTCTGATGATGAAATTAGGGAATACCTCTCCCGGGCCCGGGCCCTGATCTTCCCGGGGATTGAAGATTTTGGTATTATCCCGGTGGAAGCTAATGCCGCAGGCTGCCCGGTTATTGCCTACCGGAAAGGCGGCGTTCTGGATACGGTAAAAGAAAATGTAACCGGCATCTTCTTTGACGAACAGACTCCGGCATCGCTGAGTGACGCCATACACCGGTTTGAAGCAATGGAGGGACAGTTTTCTGACCGCATGCCATTCACCAGCCATGTACAGCAATTTTCAAAGGCAGAATTTAAGAACCGTGTTACCCGCATCATTGCTGAACGGAAACGTATATGAAAATTACGGCCCCTATGTACACGTTACCTTTCCTGTTCATTTTAGTGTTATCAGGATGTATCACCGTAAAGGCCATGCCGCTTTACCGGGCACTGTTTTCCGGGGACACACATGCAGAGCGGATACTCCTCTACAAAGATAGTGAAACAATTCCGCCGGAACGTCTTGCCCGGGCTTACCGTGGTTCTTCTTATAAAATGGTTGAAAACTTGATTCTTTCTGAAGGTATCAAAAAAAGATGGACATACGACACGGAAAAACTGGCGGCGTATTTTCTTAAACTCGACCAGAGTAAAAGGGCAATACCACCTTCAGTATATTACAAGGAATTTACTATAGAAAAAACGGTAATAAACGGTTACCCCTGCTATTTTATATCACCAAAAGGAATTTACTCCACCGAAAAAGTAATCCTTGATCTGCATGGCGGCGGATTTGTTTATGAAATGCACATGATACACTGGGAATTTGCGGCGAACCTGGTTCGCAGTACCGGGCTTCCCGTATGTATACCGATGTATCCCATCTTTCCAACAACGGATCCGGAAATAACCGTGCACTTTATTATCGAATGCTACAAAGAATTACTGTCCAGATATGGGGAAGCAAAAATTATTACGGTAAGTGATTCTGCGGGAACAAACTTGAGCCTAAGTTTAATACATTATCTTTTACTCAATAACTATAATTTACCCCTGCCGGATCGCCTGGTTCTTATCTCCCCTGCGATGGTTGTGGGAAATGATGAGACAATACTGGCTGAAATGAAACGCATTGAGAGCCACGATGTGATGCTTGCTACAAAAATGCTCGAAACATTACCGGCACTTTTTAATTTCCCTCCCGGTGAACTCAATTGGTTTACCGCGCCCCTTTACGGCGATTTTAGTCAATTTCCCCGGATGTATGTTTTTTCAGGAACCTACGATATATTTTATCCGCAAATAGCCCCCTTCGTTGAACGGGCCCGGAATCAGGGAGCCTCTATAGAGTTTTACACCGGATATGAAATGATGCACGAATGGCCCCTGGTTTTTGCAATTCCGGAATGCCAGGCGGCATTCACAGAAATTGTAACTATAATTCTTATGCCTTAAGGAAATATCCGGATCCCAAGGGTCAGAATAAAGCCGGTTGATTTTGGGTACACATCCGTATCAACAACCGAATAGGAGAATGCGCTTCCGGAATTAGCATCCCCGGCAATATCGGTAAAGTAGGAAATTACCACCCCCGCTTCCCCGAATACCGTGAAGGGGGTTGCACCTTTAATCGGGAAGGAATATTCGGCGCCTACTTTGATAATGTGCAGCCATTGATACGCGCCGTCCTCTAAAAAGAATTTTTTTAGTACCGCTTTATCGCTCCGCCCCTCGGGATCAAGCTCCGACAGATAGGAACTGCCGTCAACCGCATGGGGGCCAAAATCGGCGCCGTGCCGTATCATTTGGTATTGCACATTAACCCTGGTGTTGATTTCCGGCATGGCTTCAAAACGGAGTTTTAATTCATCCGAGTTCGGCGGCAGGTAGTAGCCTAAGCCCTTGCCGTTATTGGTGTATGCCTGCTCCATTGGTGTATCACCATACCAGGGAACAAATTGTTTTGGATGCGTATAAACGTAGGGCTCAATTTTTGTATAGCTTAAGGTCAGTGACCCAAAGGAAAGTGCGGGAATAGGCAGGGGTACGGTTGTTCCCGCCTGATACGCGAACATGGCCCTGTCCATTTTAAAAATACCGGATTCAGGATTGATCTCGTCTAAAAACAAAGAAAACCAAAGATTGGCTATGCCGGGATACTGCCCTTTAATGTTCCCAAAGAAGGCCAGGTTATCAAAATCCCCGATGTTATTTTGATAGAAAAAATTATCCGCCAGGGGGAAAAGATACCCCAATTCAAACCGTTTCGGCCAGATCACGGAACTCCCAAAATCGACGTGTACATAATTTTTGATATTGACCTCAACCATTCCCTGGGAAAACGCATTTTGATTTGACGCAGAGGAGACGGTAATTCCACCCGTATTATTATATTCAAGTACCCCGGTTAATGCTGAAAAATTAAGCCAGCTAAAAGGCGTTGCGGTTGCTTCAAAGGCCAAAAATGGCTGGGCCGCGCTGTTAAAAACAAGGCTGTTTCCGTTTGACATGGCGCCCCATTCCCGGTCGATGCGCCCAATCCGGTAGGTAATGTGGTCGCCCAGAAAGGCCCCTCCCATTTCCGGCATCATGCTATAGCCGAGAGAATTGCTCTGGGGCCAGGAAATCATCCCGGATGCATCTACTTGCTGAAAGCTCCAGATGGTATCCCATCGCTTTTTGTACGTATACGGGAAATACGCCAGGGGTTCACTGTATGTGATAATCCTCTCGTTCTGATGGGCAAGATCAACAGCATTGCGATTACTATATTTCGCATAATAGGTATTATACTTCCCAAGCTCCTCCCGGGGGGAACGCATAATCCCCCCGGAAACCAGAAACTGGTAGGAAAAATGCGACCCCAGATCTCCGTTAAAGTAAACGGAAAGCCAGTTTTCGGTTCCCCAGTAAAAATCCGTATCCTCACCGGTATACAGGGCGCCTGAAAAAAGTGTTTCGTGTTTCACCCCCAGGGCGGCTGAAAAATCGCCTGCTCCGCTTACTGTTTTGCGTTTAAATTGGTATACGCCCCTGGACAGGTTAAATCCCTCCGCAGCATTGCTATAGCGCACTTTAGTATTTTCCAGGATACGCCGCTCGCTTTCGCCGAGCCGCCCAAAACGCCGCCCTTCATCGGATGAAAGAATTTCGTTTATGGCAGTAAGGATAACCGAGCGGGAATAGGGTTTTGCCGTGGGCAAGGGAGAACAGAGCCCCCGCAGTTCCGCCAGTTCCAGGATATGATACACCGGATCCCCCAGGGGCACCGAAACATGGGTCTGCGCCTGAACAGACACAAAAGAAAGAAAAATTAATATCACAAAAAGCTGTAGCCTACACCTGCTCATTATCGCCTCCTAACCCGTATGGTGATTATTGTATATTTTTGTGATTTTGTCAATGTAAGTGTTTAGCTCCCTGCATGAAGTGTTTAGCCCCGGGGACTTACCTATTAAGAAAAAAAGGCCGAAATCTTGTATAACTCTCCATTATACGGTATAGTAGAGGGGTGACTTTGAATGAGTTTGATATCTGGTACCGTACCAGATATCGCCGGACCAGTTCTGCCCTCACCGCCACCGCCATGGTTTCGGCCGACCTTTTTGGTGTTATGGTTTCATTCGGCGTCGGGTTCTTTCTGGTCAACCTCTACGATATGGGCGCTATTAACTTTAAATCCTTTGTTACCTATTGGCCGTATCTGCCCGTGTTTATTGTGGTATTTTGGGTGGCCCGCCTGTACCCCGGGGTTTCCCCGGCTCCGGCGGAGGAACTGCGGCATTTCTTAATCAGCTCCCTTATGGCCCATGGGGGTATCATTTTTTCCCGTTACATTGAAGATGGGGAATTTGATGCCATTTCTGTGGCCTTTATCATCAGCTATCTCTTTTCAACCCTCATCCTTTTGTGCGGCCGTTCCTGTATGCGGGCAATCCTCCAGCAGTTAAAGCTGGGGGGTATCCCGGCGGTGATATTCGGGGGCGGCGGTACGGGCCGGATGGTGGTGGACCGCCAACTGAGGCACAAGATTGGCTATGTACCGGTTCTTATCCTGGATGATGATCCCGCCACGGGTGATGAATACCAGGGGATTCCCATCATTCATGATACCGGTATCGGGCCGGAACTGGTACGGCGGTACAATATAAAAATGGCTATCGTGGCCATGCCGAAGGTGGAGCGCAAAGTGCTGAGCCATATCCTGAATTACTCGGTTTCGGCCTTCCGGTATAATGTGTTCATCCCCGATTTTTTCAATATAACCAATATCTGGATGTCCGTACGGGACTTTGACGGAATCCTGGGGCTGGCAACCAGCCAGAAGCTGAAGATGTTCTGGAACCTGGGGATTAAACGGTTTATCGACCTGAGTATTGTTATTGTGGGGGGGATTATCATTCTGCCCTGGCTGTTGCTTTTTGCCCTTCTGGTAAAGATTTCCTCCCCCGGACCGGTCCTGTATGGGCATACCCGGCTTGGGCTTAAGGGCAAACACTTTAAGGCGTACAAATTCAGGTCCATGGTGGTGGACGCCACGGAGCAGCTTGAGCTTATGCTGGAGTCCAATCCCAAAATACGGGAAGAATGGGAGGCAAACCATAAACTGAAGAACGATCCCCGGGTTACCCCTATCGGCCGGTTTTTGCGGCGGACCAGTTTTGACGAATTCCCCCAACTGATCAATATTCTTAAGGGTGAAATGAGCCTGGTGGGGCCCCGTCCGGTGGTGGATGAGGAGGTTCCCAAATATGGCGAAGACTATGACCGCATTTTTTCAGCCAAGCCGGGACTTACCGGGCTTTGGCAGGTTTCCGGGCGTTCCGATACCGACTATACCGAGCGGGTGGCCTTCGACACCTATTATCTGCAAAGCTGGTCCGTGTGGCTGGATCTGTGGATCCTGTATAAAACCGTCGGGGTGGTGCTTCGAGGCAAGGGGGCGTATTAGATGAAAAGAAGTATATTTTTGCCCCTGCTGTTCCTGACCGCTTTTTCCCTTTTTGGTGATTTCCATTCCTTTGATGAGCTGTTTCCGGGTCTTGATCCGGAAAAAAGGGCGCAGGTGTTTTCCGGCGTCTTTACTGAATCCCAGGAAGAGGATATTCGTTTACGGTTTTTACCATCCGGGGATATGGGGCCCAGAATTGCGGGTTTAGTATTAAAGAATATGCGCCCTTCCTGTGTGGTGGAGTCCCTGACGGTTCTCCCCTACCCCGAGGGTAAGCCCCTGGAACTCCTTTCCATATACAATGCCATGGGGAAGGTACGGGACTTAAAGGGGCGTTTGTATTCGTCATTTACCCGGAAAAAGGATGTCCCCCTTTTTGAAGAGGCGACCCGGATTGCGAGCCAAAGGAAGCACACGGCTATACCTGATCCTGCGGATTCCCCCGTACTGCCCCGGAGCGATACGCTCTATGTATGCCTGAAGGATGTTAATTTCGGCAATTCCTATTACCAGGCGGATATTTTTACCGAGCAGCACGGTCTGCTCTACGGTTTATCAAATTTCAGGAACCTCTCCTATGGCATAATTCCGGTGTTTAAGGAAAAAAAATTCAACGCCCAATTCTATGTAGAGCCTATTGCCGAAGGGATTTTGGTGTACAGCGCCGCAGCGGCGGAGGTGTCCAAGGCTGTTTCGAACATGGTGGACATTCCTTCGGCTATCCGAAAGCGGATTGAGGTGATTTTAGGCTGGCTGAGTGATAATATTTCGCCTGTCAATAATATTTCGCCTTGACACAGACGGGACTTTCCTGCTAGGATGGATAACATCAGTTTTGCGGATGTCGTATAACGGCTATTACCCTAGCCTTCCAAGCTTGAGACGAGGGTCCGACTCCCTTCATCCGCTTCTACATTTAGCGTATATTTAGGAAAAAAAGAACTAATATACGCTATCTGTAGTGTTTTGAAGGCACGAAGACAAAGTATGTATTAAACTATGTATTTTAAGGGTTATGAATGAAGATAAAATCCTTGAACTACAAAGATTGTTTGCTAGGCAAGAAACGGAACTACTACAAAGTTTAACAACAATAAGAAATGAAATGGCTATACTAAACGGGGAAAAACAACTTTTTAGATTATACATAAATAACTATACAAAAAATCCTACCTATTACGCCCATCTTTTTGATGATAATGGTAAGCAAACCGATGCAAGAATGTCTTGCCATACAATAGATAAAGAAGAAGCGGAATTATACGCCCTTGAACATAGAGAACAATTCTTAAAAGAATATATTGCCAAAAAGAATAAAACTGACTTTTACCAATTGCTAACAAATTATTATACTGATAATAATGAATTATTTTTAAAAGCATTGAAAAAAAGAAGCATTAGACCGCAACAGATAAAACAATATAAAGGTTTTATAGATAATTATTATATTCCATTCCTTAAAAAAAACAACATTACTACCCTTGAAAAATCTAATCATATTGAAGTTATAGATTTATTACAATCTTATTGCAGGGATAAAAATCTAAATGGACTTAATTCACTAACAACTAAAACATTGAAGGGTCGTATATCTTGTTCTATTGCACCTATCTACAATCAAATATTACAAGAAAAATCTGTCTTTAATCAAAATAATATTTATGAAAAAGAAAAACCAGGGGAAAGAAAATCATTAGGTATTATTGAATTGAAAACGACTTTTAGCGTTTTATTTAATCGTTCTTTCTGGCAAAAAATAGATTCTAATTCCGCTGGGGATAATAAAATCCCCTGGCTTATGAATAAAGTTAGGAACGTTGATTATTTTAGATTATTATGTATGCTGGGAAATCTATGCGGATTACGGAACGCCGAAATATATTTATTAAGAGTATCAAATGTAAGAAAAATAGGAGATATTTATTTCCTTAACATAGAAAATAGTAGAATAGATGGAACTGGAACTAAAACGCAAGCTGGAGAAAGATTAATCCCTTTACATCCCATCGTATATAAACATTTAATGGATTATATCTATTTTAATAAAAGGACAGATTATATTTTCTATAATGGTTCAAAAAATATTTCAAATAGTCAATTCTTAAGGGCAAGAAATATATTTTGTTTCTTATGCGGTTATGATTCAAATACCATTAAAGAAAAGAATATTGTATTTTATTCTTTTAGGCATTTTTTCAAAACTATGCTACAAAATGCCGGTATTCAAAAGGATTATGTAGAGTATTTGATGGGACATACAAATAAAAGCGATATGTCAAAAAACTATTTACATCTTGGAAATGTAGGAAATACATATATTGAAGAAAATGGAAAAAAGGTAATTGAAGTTATAGAAAAATATAACAAGGATATTGATGATATTAAAATAATAAAAAAGATGATATCTTACAAAGATACTTCACGCCCTAATGAAAAAAAATACTATATTTATAGTGTTGAAAAACCAGAAGAAATAAAAGAAACTTTTATTGTTCCTGATTTTTCCAAAAACAATACTGATTTGTCTAAACCATTTCCTATTTAAAATACTGATATTATTTTAGGGTAATGATATATACATTGACGATTTTATACGATGTTTCGACGGCACGGGAAAAGCTGGCGGGGGTGTGGACACGGAAGGGGGCGTAATAGGGACTATCGGCTATTTGAATCGGGCGGGGTCATTACGGAAGTTAGACAAGTTTCAACCTCAGTCATAAAATAGAAAAAAGCCCTGAAAGTTTTTTTGTTTTACTTCCGGGGCTTATTATTCAACGCTTTTTGATGGTTGCTATTAAGGCGTGTGTGTCCAGGAACTACCGTCATAGGTATACGTTCCCGCTTGTTTGCTGTTACCATCATAATAAGTCTTAAAACCATTAGGAAAAGCATCATAAGGACCACCATAAGAAATACTAACATTGCTACCAATGGTAATGCTGGTTAACTGGTTATTAGCAAACGCACCGTCTTCAATAGTGGTAACACTATTAGGGATTGTGACACTGGTTAGTTTATTATTAGAAAACGTATAGTGCCCAATAGTGGTAACACTGTTAGGGATTGTGACACTGGTTAGTTGATTACCATAAAACGCAAAATAGCCAATAGTGGTAACACTGTTAGGGATTGTGACGCTGGTTAGTTTATTATTACCAAACGCACTATAGCCAATAGTGGTAACACTGTTAGGGATTGTGACGCTGGTTAGTTGATTGTTAGAAAACGCAAAATTGCCAATGGTGGTAACACTGTTAGGGATTGTGACGCTGGTTAGGGCTTTACTCTGAAACGCACCATAGCCAATAAAGGCAACTGGCAAGCCCTCTATTGTTGATGGTATAACAACGTTTTTATGTATCGTATCTAAATACCCGGTTATCATTACTTGACCTGCGTTGATTGTATAAGTAAAATCTGCCGGGCTATTAACATAGGGATTATCAGGGTTACTAAGATCGGGATTATTAAGATTACCAGATTCATCATCGCCATTCGTTCCCGTATCACACCCCATAAACGCCATACTAAAAATCAGCATAAGACCAATAATCCCAACAAAAATCTTGTTTCTCATTTTCAACACCCCTTAAAAAAATAAAAACAGGGACATACACCCCCGCTAAAGCCTATTTTTTTACTTCCATCGGCAAAAGGTTAGACGCTTCATTTTGAAGTATGTCATCTTTAAGCCTTTGCGCTTTTAAAAGGCTTTTAGATACCTTCAAAATACCCTCTTGTTCCTTTTCCGTTAGTTCAACGAAAATCTGACTTAAATCGTCAAGTTGTCTCTTTTCCATC
>BNUX01000049.1 GCA_025997675.1 Spirochaetia bacterium
TAGTAGTAACTAACATTTACCTCGAAGCGTACAGCACGGAAATAGAACGGCTTAACGCCATAGCAGCAAAAATTCCCGGTATCAGAGCTACCGAGGGGATGAAGGAACATCCCGCCGCCCTTCATTATTTTGCTGGTGGTACGGACATTTACATCTGCGAATTTGACGGCATAGATGAAATGTTCGGTTTTACTATCCTCAATGGCGATCTGGAATGTTCCGAATTCGGCTATACCAGCCTTGAAGAAATCAAGCGTATAGCATGGTTTAATCTCGATTATCATTTTGAAAACCAATCAATCGAATTAGCTCGGTATAAAAAATACCCGGCTTATTTTAAAAAACCGGTATCGGCGGCATAGACCCCCATCCCCCCTCGGCCTTAGCGCCGGGGGATCTTCTAATTATTAAGAGGTCAGCAGATGCACCTATATTTTCAAGTAATCGCCCAGGTATTCACTGCCCAGGCTTGCAGGGTTAGGGTAGTCACCCACATAAGCCCCCAGCAGTTCAAGGAGGCCCCGCCAGCACCTTCACTAACATCAAATGGTACATTCCACACATTACGCCGCAGCTTCCCCACAAGGCCCCAAGCCGAGACATGGAGCGCATATCTCCACAGTACCCACACAAAAGGCCCGGTAAGAAACCCCCTCTTTTATTCCCGCTTCTATACCGAGGCCCAACCATTACTATTTGACATTGACATAGACTAAAAAGAAAACCGCCCGGATGAAGAATCCCCCGAGCGGTTTTCTTTTCCCTATGCCGTTCGAGCTTTTATAAGCTCCGGAAGAAACACCCCCTCCGCCTCCCCAAGCTGCCGAGCCAAATAGGTTTCCCCGCCCCCTGTCCGAGCCAGTGCGGACAACATCGGTAAAGAAACATCGTCAATTTTACCGTCAATGTAAGTTCCCTTGTCAGTAAATTGCACCCATATCTTGTTTGTCAGATTCCGGCACGTCATCTTTTCAAGGTCCACATCCCAATTATTGACAATCATACCCTATCCCCCCGCAGCTTTCGTTTTCATAACGATAATATTATTTTCCGGTCGAGTAACCAGAAACCCATCCCGCTTTCTGAACCGCAGAAAAAGTTCCCCATATTCCAGGCTTTCCGTAGTCTGGTCAAACTTCTTGATCTCGATTCCTTTCCGGTTGCCGTGCTGAATCCGTTTAGGATTCATGAAAATCGCAAACGGCGTATCTGCCACAATGTCCGCCATCTGCGGCAGGATAGACACCTCATGGTAGGGGTATAAATCCAACTTACCCGGCATAGCCTCCATAGGACGCCGCCAAATAGGACGCCCCGTTGTATCCTCAATGTTCGCCACATGGTTAAGCACCGTTTCATTCAGGAACCACGCACAATCCTTACGCTCCTCCGCAGGAATCTTATACACCGCATCCCGAAAATCCTTCCAGGTCAAATCGTTGACCGTTGCCCCCGCAATAGAAACCTTCACCGTCCCCGCCGCTTCCATAGCCCCGGTAAACGGATCATCATCGGCCAGCAAACATTGACGGTCAAACTCTTGGCCATACACTTCTGTAAACTCGTCCATGAACATTGCCCCCAGGTCAACAAAAATGTCCTCTTCAAATTCATCATACCATGGAATATACCCCGCCAAGGTGTACGCTTTCAGTTCAACACGCTCCGCCCCCCTGGGCTTGGAACCGGTAATCTGCTGCCCATAAGCGGTAAGCCAATGAAGCTGCACTCCCCCCCGGTCCCTGGTGGGAAGCATAATAGACGGCCCCATCATCGGCCTATTCCGCACCAACCCCATCATTACCGATTTCTTAGCAGCATCCTGCATAATCTCCGTTTCATAAATCGGATTGATAAGGTACTGTTCATTCGTAGCAAGGTTTCCCATCGGTGAACCGAGCGCTGCCTTTTCCGCCACCCCCGACAACTTCCACCCCTTTTCACTCCATGAAACATCATGGGGATTCGTCCAGTTCTCTGCTTTCAAGTTCGGCGTAAAGTTCAATTCAGCCAGCGCGCCATGATTGCCACCCCACGCCGCCGCCAACGCCTTACCAAGTCGGTAGCAGAGTTCCCGCCGCGACAACTCCCGGGGATTCGCCGCCTGCACCTTGATATCCCCCCGCAGTTCCTTGACCGTTTGTTTCAACGCTTCGGTTTCCGCAGCCTGATCACCGGTAACCGTTTCCAGAACCTTAACAATATCCTCAAGAATTTGTTCCTTCTCTTTGAAGTATTGTTCCGCCTTAGCCGGATCACTAAACCCGGCTTTTTCGATGGTAGTCATTGCGGCAAGTTTCGCCTTTACCGCCTTGATCAACTCATTTTCCATAGTTCACTCCTGTATAGAATGTATGATGTTTCCCCAAAAATCAGGAAAACCCGCCGTTTTCGTTTCCGCCTTTACCAATGCAAACGGATTAGCCGGAACATTACAAATACTGAATTCAAAAAGCTCCTGTTTTCTGAAAATCAGCGCCGTTCCATCCTTGCTATTTTCTTTTGAAGGAAGCTCTATCTCCAGGATACGGAACCCCACCGACCCCGCCCGGATAACTCCCGCTTTCACCCGTTCCCCAATGCCCCAGCCAAAGGGATCATAGTCCTTGTCGTTAAAAACGATATTCCCATGCAGCCCCTTGTCATCGGCAAACACTTTTTCTGCCCTGCCAATCGCCGGAATACTAAAACAATGCGCCCACTGGACAACCGGATTTTCAAGGTATCGTTTAAAGTCCCACCCAGCCGGATCAATCCGTTCATCAAAGCGATCAAGGTCAAAGGTTGAAAATATCCACGGCACCCCCTGATCCATAGATAACTGAACTGGCGCGATACACTCCACATCAAGCCCATCCGCAGCCGTCTTAATGCCCCCAGCATTACTCCGCAGACCCAAATCCCCCCGCAGAAATTCAAGCAACCCCGCCCGGCTCCGCACTTGAAATTCCCCACTCTTACACCGCACTACCATACCAACCCCCTCATTGAACTCAAATATCATCCTTCCCCATTTCCCCCAACAACAAACATTGCCGGTTAAACGCCGAAACAGAATCCACCCCATAATTTGCAAAAAGCGCCGTCTTATGAGATTCCACCGTCTTTACGCCAATCCCTAAAACAAGCGCCATCTCCTTACTCTTCATACATTTCCACATCAACCGTTTCACATCCTCCTCCCGCGCCGTAGTATAAACCCGCAATTCCGGTTTATTATCAGACAACCCATCAAAAGCATCCTGGACATTACCGGAAGTATACGCATGATTATGAATCGCCTGAGTAATACCCCGCCGGAATTTACCCACCCCAAAGTTAAAATCAATAACACTCCGCGCGCCAAACCGCAGAAAATCCACCAGCCGTTCCGGTTGAAACGTATTAAAATTACAAACCGCAATATTCAATTCAGGCCGGTCCCGCAATAAAAGCCCAATCCGCCGAGGCGTAGAATCCCAATAAAAATTAGCGTCAATAATGATAAGCGCCGGACTTAACGCACTTATCAGCCGGTTCAACGCCATCCCCTCCTGCACCGTAGTCATCACCCGCCGCAGCCCAATTATTCTCAAACAATGCAAACCAAGAAAGTTGAAACTCTCCGAACGGCATACCAGCAGCACCGGACTAAGAAACTTCATCAGCGCCGCCCTTGCCTGTAGTAGGCGTCATATTCTTAGGCCGGTACCACACATCCCCCCAGGGCTTTGTATCCTTCCCCCGTTCCTGCAGCACATCATTGATAGTTTTCAAACCCGCATTAATTTCCGCAATATCCCTGCCGCTTTGTTCGTCCTCACTCTTTTGCAGTTCCGGTATATCCTGCAAGTTGAACACCCCGGTTTCCCGCAGCCCGAACCGCACAAAGAATTGACTTTCCAAAATACTTTCAAACTGCCGCAGAAGCGGAACCAGGGTATACTTCCAAAAAGCGGCGTGTTGCTCCCCGGTATCCTTCCCGGATAGCGAAGTAGTTTTATCAGCAATATTGGCGACCCTCGGCGGTATCCCATACTTGGCAAGGATGGTATACACATTCCACCGCTTGAGTTCAAACAGTTTAACGACTTCCGGGGTAAATGAAAGCGGTTCAAAGCTGGTCCCTTTCCCCAGCACCGCAATCTTCCTGTTGGCCCGAACCGCCCCGTATTTACTCTCCCACCGCCGCTCTAAAGCGTCTGCTTCCTCCGGCCTGATAGCCTGGTCAGTCTTGAGAATCCCCATCGGCACCGCATTATGTTTGAGAAGTTGGCTATTAGCTTTATTGGCGTAGAAATCCTGTTCCAATTCAAGCGCCTGGGCAACAAGCGGATTTATCCCCCGGTCCGGGTTCCAGGGATTCCAATCTCTAAAGTGAATCAGTTCATCTTGAAGGAGGGGAATAACTTCAAAATTGGTTTGATAAAACCAGCGGCGTATCGTATTTTGTTCTATGCCATGAGAATCAATCCTGTCCTCACATCGCATTCTTCGGGGATCCAGAATGATAATCTCATCCGGTATCCCGCCAGAATATTCCGAACCAAAGTACCAAAATGCTTCCCCCTCTAAGAACCACCACCCCGCAGTTTCTTTCCACAGATCATAGCGGCTAAGAGAAGCATTTGGCCTTCTAAAAAGGTCATAAAGCGGGCCGGAACTAACTTCATTCCCGCCCCGTTCCACAACAAAATCAGCCCGCGCAATATTACGGATGAGAATCGTGACCGCAATATTTACCCAGGCGTTGAAAAGGTAACTATCTCCACCGTGGGGGCCAACATTCATTGTAGCACATGTATCATCAAAAAAGTCCATTTTTTCAAAACTTTCTACCTTTTTTTCTTTCTGATGATGATATTTGGCGATAAATTTGGTAAAAAGGTTCATTGAGCGATAACCCCCCGTTGAATATCAGAGAAAATCGCATACCGCAGGGCATCCAGATAGTGATCATTAACCTTAATAATCTCCCCGCCCTCATCCCGGCAATAGTCCCACACCTCTGACAGCACACCGGTACAGCCGGCAGCGACATAAAACTGCCCCCGTTCTATCTTCGCATTAATAAAATCAATCCCGCTTTCAACACTATTATTCGCCTTAACCCCCCCGGTAATCTCCTGCAACCGTTCACCCCCAGCCGGATCACAGTACACCGGGAACCCAAAACCATCAGGCTCAATATCAAACCAGCCCCGCGCCGTCAATTCATCATTAAAAGATTTCGTAGTCATGTTGAAAGCGCCGTAGTCGGCAATCACATAAATGCAATCCTTTACCCAACCAATCTTGACATTGGTTATGTTCAACCCAAAGTCCTGCCCGGCGGCAATCCGATCATATTCGGTAGGCATATCCGCCACTTTTAAAATCATGGCCTCGTCAAATTGCTCATAAATCACGCCCTCCGCTTTCACCCAGAGCCCATCACGGAACCGCGCCTTTTGTTTCTCCGGCATAGCGTCCAGAACATCGCTGATATAATCATCCGCCAGGTGTTCCTTATTATCCGCAGGGTTCAACAACATCGAGGTATACAATTCCGGCTTTATCAATGCCGCCCCGGTCAGAAACTGTTTTTTCCGGATAAAAATAGTATGCGCCCAATGCAAAGGGCTGCCCGGATTACAGTCATACAGAAACAAATTCCGGCACCCCGGCGTCCGTATAGCTAACCGTGAATACGCCGTAGTCACCGCCAAATAACTTAACTGTGATATTTCATTAAAATAAATCGTATTGTACTCATGCCCTAAAATCTTATCCGCCTGTTCCCTATCCCCCAGCCCGCCTATCCAAATCTCGCTACCGTTAAAAAGGGTAATCATACTTTCATGGGTCAGATAGCGGAATCCATTACTCCCAACCGTATTCATAAGCGCCGGCAATAATGTTTCCCGCAACACCGAACTCCGCGCATCTTTGGCGCGCAACCGGCAAATCAAATGCCGTGACCCCGCAAACCGGATAGCCCGGAACACCATCACCATAACCAACACGGTAGTCTTTCCCGACCGTGAACCACCGAACAGCAAAATATGTTTCGCGCCGCCCTTCACCAACCGCAGCGCCTGCTTTTGAACCTCAGTCGGCTTAAACAACGTCACCCTACAACCCCTCAAATTCAGAAATGAAATTTATTTGCCCGGACGCATCCACCGCCCCATCCGGTTTTTCCTTTCCGTCCACTAAACCCAATAGTTCCCGGTTTAACCGAATCGCCGTAGTCACCCACACCGGCAATGTAGCCTGCCCCAAATCAGCCGGGTCCATACAATCCAACTTCTTACCAACCACCCCTAACATCTTCGCCAATACCGCCCGGTCCACCGTCCCCTGTTCCTCGATAGTTCTCCGCACCTCCGCCTGTTTCAGCTTATCCACATACCCGTCAAAATCCGCCGCCCGTTCCCGCCACTTAAACGCCGCAGACCACCCCCGCCACAACCGGTACTGCCGCCCCCGCTTCGTTTCATCCTTGACCAAGGCTGCTTGCTGCCAACTTTCCACCACCCGGCGAATATTCCGTTCCGCCCCAAAATCCCTGAACGCACAAAACGCCGCAAACGCCGCCGCACTTTCCCCGCTCAACCGTTCCCAACTCTCAAACGGCAGTATTTCTGCGAGGGAACCTTTAGGTTCCACATCAGTTCCCATCTTTCCCCCCTTCCGTCACGTCAATTACCTCATTAACCGCCGCCTCGAAAAAGAGATCCCCTTCGTCCAGCGCCGCCGCAGGTAGCCCTTGGTTACAAGCCTCCTTCCCATCCGTGGTAATCCATTCATCCACTTCCGAAGGCCGGAACCGAACCGCCTTCAAAAGCTTGTGGAAAGGAATTTGCCGTTGCAGCACAAACTTACGGATAGCCGCCACACTCAACTTTGTAATCCTGGCAACATCATTCACATCAAGCAGTTCTTCAATTCCCATTCATTCCCCCATCAGGCCGTACTTTCGCAAAGCCATATAAAGAAAATCGCATAACAGAAACGGGAAGTATCTAGGGGTTTTCCCTAATTTGATCATTTTGTTGGGTTTTTGAGCAAAAAAAAGCCCCTGCCACCGAAATGACAGGAGCCAAAAACCATTAAACTCTAAAATGTACGCCTAAACGTGCCGCCGTTTTTTCCGTGACCCAATCGGCGCTCGCCTTGAAGCACCCCGCCCAGCCGCGCCATACCGCTGAACCCGAGCCGGTTTCCGCCCCGAATCCCCGGCAACCTCCCCGCCGGCCGCTTCAATTTCCTTGACCGGCTTTTCCTGTGACAGAATATTGTCTTGAATATCCCGCACCTCGGTAAAGGTCAGCGTATCAAATTCAGTATAATGGTCGGTCATTTTCTGGGTAACATGACCGATAAGCGATTGCGTCTTAGCATCAGAAACATTATTCATCCGCAATGTCGTATTAAAGAAATGCCGTCACGCATGGGGTGTCAAGTTCCGTTCTTTCTTTTCCTCTGCGTCAATCCCAATCTTAGAAAGCCCGGAAGCAAGCGCCTTATTAAACATATACCGGGAAATCGGCGCTGCCCCCCCATCATCAGAAAAGAGAAACCCGTCCCCATTCAACACCTTCAGTTTGAGGAGCGGATCAAGCACCGCAGGCGAAGAAGGAATCTGCCGCATTTTTTTAGTCTTTGTTCCCCGGAACGTATGTTTCGCATCATATTGCCCCGCCACCTTAATATAGTTTTCAAAGATACAGGACCCCTTAAGCCCCAACACCTCACCAATCCGCATCCCCGTAACCGCCGCCGTCCTATTAGCAAGCTCCGCCAACTCATATGCAAGTGCGAATTTCCGCAACGCCTTTTTTTCCGCCTTCTCCGCCGCCCCCGGCCCTTCCAACAAGGGAACCGCGCTCTTCATTTCCGGCGTAAACATATTCATCGCTTCGATAGGCGTCAAAATCCCCACCTCTTTTTCCACCACCGTTAACTTCTCGATAGTTTCCGCCGGATTAAACAAAATCAACTTTTCCGCCACCGCTTGTTTCAACATAATCCGCAACGTCCCATAAATCACATTAGCCGTAGACGTTTTCAAAGTCTTGACCGTCCCCGGCGCAATAACCCCACCATCCTTTACCTTCTGACCCTTAACCGCCTGTTCCGGCATATTCGTCAAAAACCTATCACAATCCTCCCGGCTAATCCGGTCCAACCGCATTTTCCCAAAGTAGGGTATAATCCAGTTGTTCATAAATCGTTTTTGCCCATCCACATAATCCTGGGTCAGCCCCTTCCGGTGTTTCTTACTTTTCAGGTATTGGCAGGTATCCCACTCCCACCACCCCTGGGCATACTCCTTAAAAGTCATAAGCTTCTTCCGTTGCTCTGGAATCAGCACCCCATCTTTAAGAAGCTGCTGACACTTATTATTAGCCAGGGTCTTCAAACTCTCCCCGGTAGAATGGGGATTAACCCTAACCCCATTTTCGTCATAGCACTGGTAGTAATAGATAGTCCTACCGGTTTTCATTTTCCGTGGAAACAACGTGTAATTCGCCTTAACTCTCATAAACCCCTCACTTTCCCGGTTTCTGCTGTCACACCTGCTCACAGCCGGGAATTCACCATTTCAGGCCCCACCGTCCTCACAACGTAAGTCTTTATGGTATAAGGAATTATCACGCTTCAAGGGAAACCACAATCAGGGGTTTCCCTAATATTAACATTTTCAGAAAAAACTCCCCTTATTCCCCCTATAAAGCGGGATGGACCTGTCTAAATGGTGATTAGTTCTGTTTCGCCCCTTGAGACTAGTCTTTCGTTCCTTGAGACTAGTCTCTCGCTCCTTGAGACTAGTCTTTCGCTCCTTGAGACTAGTCTTTCGCCCCTTGAGACTAGTCTTTCGCTCCTTGAGACTAGTCTCTCGCTCCCTGAGACTAGTCTCTCGCTCCCTGAGACTAGTCTCTCGCTCCCTGAGACTAGTCTTTCGCTCCTTGAGACAGGTATTTAGCTCCCTGGATTTTTCAAAAAGAGCTTTACAAACAGCATTCCATGATCTAGTATTATAAAACGATTAATAACGTTTGCAGAATGTGATCGTTTATGGTGCAAGGAGCGTTTTATGGCTGACAGACTACAAATAGGAATTATCGGCGCCGGGCGTATCGGTAAAATCCACACCGACAACATTGCCCGTTTTATCCCCCAGGCCCAGCTTACGGGGCTGGCGGACATCATGCTCACGGCGGAGCAGGAAGCCTGGGCCAAGGCCCTGGGCGCCCGGCTGGTTTCAAAGGAGCCCGGGGCTCTTTTATCAGACCCTGAGATAAAGGCGATTATCGTGTGCAGTTCCACCGACACCCATGCGGACCTTACCGTTGCCGCCGCCCGGGCGGGGAAGCATGTGTTCTGCGAAAAGCCCATTGATTTGACCGTTCCCAAGGTCAAAGCCGCCCTGGATGCGGTCAAGAAGGCCGGGGTTACGCTGCAAATCGGGTTTAACCGCCGTTTCGACCACAACTTTGCCCGGATACGGGAATATACACTGGCCGGCGAGATTGGCGATGTCCAGTTGGTAAAGATCACCTCCCGGGACCCCGCGCCGCCGCCGCCGGCCTATGTAAAGGTATCCGGGGGCATCTTCATGGACATGATGATCCACGACTTCGACATGGCCCGGTTCCAGGCCGGCAGCGAAATCACCGAGGTCTACGCCGCCGGGGCCGTTCTGGTTGACCCGGAAATCGGCAAGGCGGGGGATGTGGATACCGCCATTGTTACGTTGCGGTTTGCCTCAGGGGCCATCGGGGTCATCGACAATTCCCGGAAGGCCGCCTACGGGTATGACCAGCGGGTGGAGGTGTTCGGTTCCAGGGGCGTAGCCCAGGCCGAGAACGACCTGCCCAATACGGTGAAGCTGTCCACCGAAAAGAGCGTGACGGCAGAAAAGCCCCTCTATTTCTTCCTGGAGCGGTACAAGCAGGCCTTTGTGGACGAGATGGTCTCCTTTGTCGACTCCGTCCGGAGCAACAAGCCCGTAGCGGTGACCGGCGAGGACGGCCTGGCGAATATGTACGCCGCCCTGGCCGCGCAAAAATCCCTTACCGAAAAACGGCCCGTATCTATAGAAGAAATTAAGGTGCAATCATGAAAACAATCAAACTAACCGTGGCCCAGGCGCTGGTAAAGTTCCTGGACAATCAATACGTTTCCTTTGACGGCGTAGAAACCAAGTTTGTTGAGGGTATTTTTACCATCTTCGGACACGGCATCGCCATCGGGCTGGGACAGGCCCTCGACGAGAATCCGGGGGGCCTCAAGGTGTTTCAGGGCCGCAACGAGCAGGGTATGTGCCATGTGGCCACGGCCTTTGCCAAGCAGCTTAACCGCCGCAAAATTATTGCCTGCTCTTCCTCGGTAGGGCCGGGGGCGGCGAATATGGTAACCGCGGCGGCCACCGCCACGGTAAACAACATTCCCCTCCTCCTCTTGCCTGCGGATACCTACGCCACCCGGCAGCCCGACCCGGTGCTGCAGCAGCTTGAAGTGGCGGACAGCCTTGCGGTGACCACCAACGATGCCTTCCGCCCGGTGTGTAAATACTGGGACCGGATCACCCGGCCGGAGCAGCTTATGACCGCCCTTGTCAGCGCAATGCGGGTGCTTACCGACCCGGCGGAAACCGGCGCGGTGTGCATCTCCATCCCACAAGATACGGAAGGCGAAAGCTATGATTACCCGGACTATTTTTTCCAAAAGCGCGTCCACCGCATCACCCGGCCCCTTGCGGTTGAAGAAGAAGTGAATGATGTGGCGGCAATAATTGCGGGGGCAAAACACCCGCTGGTGATCGTGGGGGGCGGCGTGAAGTATTCGGAAGCCGGTGAGACCCTGGAAAAGTTCTGCGCCGAGTTCGGCATACCCTTCGGCGAGACCCAGGCGGGGAAGAGCGCCTGCAAGTCAAGCCACCCCATGTGCCTTGGGGGTATTGGCGTCACCGGGACCCTGGCGGCAAACAACATTGCGGAAAAAGCCGATGTGGTTATCGCGGTTGGAACCCGTCTTGGGGATTTTGCCACCTCATCGAAGACTGCATTTCAAAATGCGGCGGTAAAGTTTGTTACGATTAATAACAACCGCTACCATGCGTACAAGATGGACGCGGCAAAAGCGGTGGGGGACGCGAAGGTCACCATCAAAGCGCTGGCAGCCAAGCTCCGTAAACAGGGGTACAAATCGGCGTACAAAAGCGAAATTGTTGACGCAAAAGAAGCCTGGGCGGCGGAGATGGAGAAGCTTTCAACATACACCTACGGTGACAACTTTGAGCCGCATATCAAAAACCGGGACCCCCGCACGATAAAAGAATTTGTGGAACTGACCAAGGGCGTGATAACCCAGACCGGGGCAATCGCGGCGGTACGGGAATGTATCGGGAAGGACGACACCATCATTACCGCCGGGGGAAGCCTCCCAAGCTGCCTGCAACGGATGTGGACCACCGATAAGCGCGGCGGATACCACGCCGAATACGGCTATTCCTGCATGGGCTACGAAATTGCGGCGGCCCTGGGGGTCAAGCTGGCGGACAGCGGCGGTGAAGTCTACACCTTTGTGGGGGACGCAAGTTTCCAGATGATGCACAGTGAGATAATGACCGCCATGCAGGAGCGCCTCAAAATTAACATCCTGGTCTTCGACAACTGCGGCTTTGGCTGCATCAACAATTTGCAGATGAACCACGGCGTAGGCAGCCTTGCCACGGAGTTCCGCTACCGTGATACAAAGGGTGAGATCAAGGGAGGTCTTATTCCGGTTGACTACGCAACGGTGGCAAAAGGGTACGGCCTTAAAACCTACACAGTACGCACCATAGCGGAACTAAAAGCGGCGCTTAAGAATGCGAAAAAGCAAACCGTGTCTACCCTGATCGACTTGAAGGTAATTCCCAAGACCATGACCGACGGCTACAACAGTTGGTGGAATGTGGGGGTTTCAACTATTTCGGCAAAACCGGAAGGGAAAGAAGCGTGTAAGCGGGTGATGGAAGGCCGCAGCAAGGCACGGCAGTATTAGGAGGACTACATGGGAAAAAAAGTATTTGGGTATCCTGAATTTGATAAAAGCGGTGAAATGATTTTGACCACCTACGATAACGCCTACCGGGATATGCTCATGGACATCCGGGTTTACCGTATGAAGGGCGGTGAAAAGCGGACCTTTTGCCGGGAAGGGGAAGAATGCGCCGTGTTACTTCAAAGCGGCGAAGCAATCCTGCGCTGGGAAAATGCGGAACATGTGGTCTACCGCAGGGATGTCTTTAGCGAAGGTCCCTGGGCGCTTCATGTGAGCGGCGGCGTCGAGGTACAGGTTACCTGCGTTAAGGATACGGAAATCCTGGTGCAGTGTACAAAGAACAGTAAATCATTCAGCAGCAAGCTCTATAGTCCCGCCGATGCGCCCTGGAAGGATGTGTGCCGCGGCAAATACGGCGACACCGCCAACCGCTTTGTCAATACGCTGTTCGATTACAATAACGCGCCCTACTCAAACATGGTGCTGGGGGAAGTGCTGAACGACCGGGGCAACTGGTCCGGGTATATCCCCCATGACCACCCGCAGCCGGAGACCTATTACTTCCTGTTTGACCGGCCCGAAGGCTTTGGCGCCAGTTTTGTAGGGGATGAGGTGTACAAAAGCACCCACCGCAGTTTTTCTGCCATCCCCGGCGGCAAGACCCATCCGCAAGTCTGCGCACCGGGGTATGTCATGTATACCTGCTGGATGATCCGGCACCTTGAGGGTAATCCCTGGACAACCAGGAATGATGATGCACGATACACCTGGCTCAATGGAGAACACCATGACAAAAATTAAACTGGCCATCGCCCCCATCGGCTGGACCAACGACGACCTCCCCGAATTGGGGGGAGAGATTCCCTTCGAACAGTGCGTCAGCGAAATGGCCCTGGCGGGATTTACCGGCAGCGAGGTGGGCAACAAGTATCCCAAGGACCCCGCCATTCTCAACCCCCATTTGAGGCGCCGGGGGCTCACCATTTGTAACGCATGGTTCAGTTCCTTCCTCACCACCCGGCCCTACGAAGAGGTGGAAGCGGCATTCATCAAACACCGGGACTTTCTTTACGATGTGGGCGCACGGGTCATCGGGGCGGCAGAACAGGGCCACTCCATCCAGGGCAAGGATGAGCCCATCTTCGATGCCAAGCCGGAGTTCACCAACGAAGAATGGAACCGCCTGACCGAAGGGCTTAACAAGTTAGGAAGACTCGCTGCGAATAAGGGCATGAAGCTGACCTATCATCACCACATGGGGACCGGGGTCCAGACCGCCGCCGAAATTGACCGGCTCATGGAAAACACCGACCCAAAACTGCTGGGGCTCCTCTACGATACGGGGCATTTGGTTTTCTCCGGGGAGGATCACATTGCGGTGCTGAAGAAGTGGATAAAGCGTATTCGCCATGTGCACCTCAAGGATATGCGCCCGGTTGTGCGGGAGCAGGCTGTTATAGAAAAATGGTCCTTCCTCCAGGCGGTTAAGAACGGGGTCTTTACAGTCCCCGGTGATGGAAGTATAGACTTCAAGCCCATCTTTAGTACCCTGAAAAAGGCGAAGTACGAGGGCTGGTGGGTGGTGGAGGCCGAGCAGGACCCTGCGAAGGCTAATCCACTGGAGTATGCCATTAAGGCACGGGGCTATATCAAAAAAGTCGGAAAGGTTTAACATGCGATTCGGAATAAACACCCTGGATGATGTGGATGTAAAGAACAAAACGGTCCTGTGCCGGGTGGACATAAACCAGCCGGTAGATCGGGCTACAGGAACGCTAAAGGATACCACCAGGATCGAAGCATGTATCCCTACTCTAAAGGAATTGAGCGAGAAGGGAGCAAAGCTGGTACTCCTGGCCCATCAGGGCAGCGACATTGAGTACAAAAACTTTTACACCACCGAACCCCATGCAAAGGCGTTAGCTAAATTCCTGGGTAAGGAAGTAAAGTTCATTGATGATGTCTGCGGCCCTGCAGCTCGTGTTGCAATCAAGGCCCTCAAGCCGGGGGAAATCCTCCTCCTGGACAATGTCCGCTTCGTGGCGGAGGAACAGACCCTCTTTGAAACCAAGCTGCTGTTATCCCACGAGGAACAGGCAAAGACACTGTTGGTGCGGAAGCTGGCCCCATTGGGGGACGTGTATGTCTGCGATGCCTTTGCTGCGGCCCACCGGGACCAGCCCAGCCTTTGCGGTTTTGAGCAATTGCTGCCCAGCGCTATGGGCCGCCTCTTTGAAGAGGAATTCTGCGTCATCTCCGGTCTCATGGAAAAACCGGAACGGCCCAGCGTCTTCGTCCTTGGCGGCGCAAAGATCGCCGACGCCTTCCTGATGATGAGCGCCGTCCTGGGCGGCGGCGCGGCGGATACGGTCTTAACCGGCGGCCTTGTGGGGGAAGTGATCCTCTGGGCAGATGGCAAGGACATCGGGGAACCTGCCAGGGCCTTCATCAAAAAAGAAGGCTACGATGGTTTGGTGGACACCGCCAAAACACTGCTGGCAAAATACCGGGACAAGATTGTGACGCCCTTTGACTTTGCTGCCGTAAGCGACGGGAAGCGGGTAGAATATACCTTGGGTAAGCTCCCTGCGGGGGTCCTCATCCTGGACATCGGCGTGGAGACCGCAAAAAAATACCAGGAGGCGATCAGAGCGGCCAAGACCGTTTTCGTCAACGGCCCCATGGGGGTTTTTGAAGAAGCGGCTACCGAACTGGGCACAAAGATGGTGTGGGATGCGCTGGGCGACACGGCGGCCTATACGGTCATCGGAGGCGGTGATAGTATTACTGCGACAAAGAAATACGGAAAAACCAGGGATATTGATTATATCTGTACCGGCGGGGGAGCGCTGATCCGTTTCCTTACCGGGGAAGAACTGCCGGTGGTAAAAGCTCTGCGGCATGGGTCCGCATTGAAACAAAAGCAATTTATTATTTAAGGAGAAATGAGATGGTAAAAGTCGGCGTAGCGGGATACGGAGTAATCGGGCAGCGTTTAGCGGATGGTGTGGCGCTGCAGAAGGATATGGAACTGGTGGGCATCGCAGATTTAGCCCCCACCCTGAGTATCAAAGCCCTCTGTGAAAAGGGTATGCCCTATGACCTGTACCTGGTCGAGGGCGCGGACAAGGCAAAGTTTGATGCGGCGGGCATCCCCTACAAGGGCAGCTTCCAGGATCTTATCGGCAGGGTCGATATCATGCTGGATTCCTCCCCCGGCGGTGTGGGCGCAAAGAACAAGGAACTGTACGCTAAGGCCGGGGTTAAGGCGATATTCCAGGGGGGCGAAAAAAATTCCGTAGCGGATGTGTTCTTCCACGGTTATGCCAACTACGAAAAGGGGCTTGGGATAAATTACCTGAAACTGACCAGTTGTAATACTACCGGCCTCATCCGCTCGGTGGACTGCCTGGACCGCAAATACGGCATTGACCGGGTGGCCATCACCATCATCCGCCGGGTTGCCGATCCCGGGGACTACCACCGGGGCTTAACCAACGCCCTGCAAATGGACAAAGCCCCCTCCCACCAGGCCCTGGACCTGATGACCATCATGCCCCACATCGAAGCCACCGGCATCCTGGTCCATACCCCGGTTACCCACGGCCACATCATTACGGTGGTGGCCCACGGGAAAAACGGTAAGATTACGAAGGACCAGGCCCTTGCGGCATTTAAAACCCACAACCGTATCCGAGTGGTGAACATTGATGAGGGCTTCCTGGGGAACGCCTCCTTCTTCCGCTACGCCCGTGATCTGGGGAACCCCCGGGGGGATATGTACGAAATCGGCCTGTGGGAAGACAGCATCGTTGAGAGCGGGGACAATATCATGTACGCCATCAACATTCCCCAGGAATCGGTAACCATTCCGGAAACCATGGACGGTATCCGGGCGGCCCTGAAAATGCAGGGCGATTCCGCCTCCGCAACTGCGGAGACAAACAAATACCTCGGCTTAGGAAAGTGGAAGAAATAAATGAAAATAGATCCCGCATTAAAAAATCTGGATGACCTGTTTCCTGCGGACTTTACGGAGGACCAAAAGGCCCAGGCGAAAACACTGTTTCTGAAAAATCTATCCCTGGAGGCGCACCGTTTCTACGGCGGGAAGATGCAGACCGTACCCAAATGCGGTATCGCCGGCCTTAATTGGTTCAACGTCTGGTACACCCCCGGGGTATCCAAAATATCCACCACCATCCGGGACGACAACGACGCATCCTTCTCCCTCTCCAACCGGGGGAATCTGGTGGCGGTGGTATCCGACTCCACCCGTGTCCTGGGGGACGGCGACTGCACTCCCCCGGGCGGCCTGGGGGTCATGGAAGGCAAGGCCATGATCATGAAGTATCTGGGCGGGGTGGACGCCACGGCGCTCTGCGTGGATTCCCGCGGCCCCGACGGAAAACACAACCCGGATAAGATCATTGATTTTGTAAAGATGGTGCAGCATTCCTTTGGGGCGATAAATCTGGAAGACATCAGCCAGCCGAACTGTTTCCGGGTATTGGACGAACTGCGGGACGCCTGCGACATTCCGGTATGGCATGATGACGCTCAGGGGACCGCCTGCATCACTCTGGCGGGCTTACTCAACGCACTAAAACTGGCGGGGAAGAAGCTGTCGGAAGCAAAGATAGTGTTACTGGGCGCGGGGGCGGCAAACACCACCATAGCCCGGCTTATCATGGCCGATGGGGGCGACCCTGCCAGGATGATTGTTTTTGACTCCACAGGATCACTGCACCTGGGACGGGAGGACATCAAAAAAGACAAACGGAACTACCGGAAATGGGAAATCTGCGAAAAGACCAACCCCGGCAGAGCGGCAAATGAGGCGGAGGCCCTCAAGGGCGCGGATGTGCTCATCGCCCTGTCCAAACCGGGGCCGGACACGGTGAAGCGGGAGTGGATTACGTCAATGGCGGCTAAATCCATCGTGTTTACCTGCGCAAACCCGGTGCCGGAGATATGGCCCTACGCGGCCAAGGAAGCGGGGGCCTATATTGTAGCCACCGGGCGGGGGGATTTTCCCAACCAGGTGAACAACTCGGTCTGTTTCCCCGGCATCCTCAAGGGCGCACTGTTGGTGCGGGCAAAGAAGATCACCGACGGTATGGCGATACGCTGCGCCCACTCCATTGCGGACTTTTCAGCTAAGCGGGGTATTGCCCCGGACAACATCATTGCGAGTATGGAAGAGACCGAAGTGTTTGCCGTGGAAGCGGCGGATGTGGCTCAGCAAGCCATTAAGGAAGGGGTTGCCCGGGTACAGCTGTCCTGGGAGGAAGTTTACAACCGGGCTAAGGCGGACATTGCCGCCGCACGGTCACTGACGGATGACATGAGGAAGATGGGGCATATCAAGGATCCCCCGGCGGAAATACTGGAGGCGGCTTTGGCCCTAGCCATTGAGGCGGTAAAGAAATGAATTGTGGTGGAGGATACCCATGAAAAAGATACCTGAAAATTGCCGGTGCAAAAAATGTAAGCATGGATTTGGCTGCTGGATATTCGGCCAGAAGCATGTAAAGAAAATGCTGGGGGAGAATAAATGCGGCTGTGTGGACTGTGATTTATTCAAGTCCGGTACCTGCCCGCTGCTTGGCTAATGCCATGAGAATCGAAATCCCCTATCTACGGAAAAGTTTCTCCCTGGAGTTTCCCGATGAAAACCTCCTGGCGGTGGCGGAACCAAACGACTTTCAGACCACCGGAACCTCGGAGCAAATTCTAGCGGAAGCCCTGAAAAGCCCCTACGGGCCAAGTCTCGAAGATTTTCTCAAGGGCGGTACACGGGTTCTCATTATTATTAACGATGCTACCCGGCCTACTCCCACAGAGGCGATCCTGCGCGGATTACTCCCGGTCTTTGAAGAAGCCGGTATCCTGCCCGATAATCTAACCCTCCTCGTAGCCACCGGCGCACACCGCTCTCCTACGGAGGAAGAGTACCGGCAGATCCTGGGGGCCTTTTACGGCAAACTCCGCAGCCGCTGTGTTCACCACGATGCCCGTAAGGATGAGGACATGGTGGATCTGGGCAGTACCCGGAACGGCACACCAATACTGCTCAACAAGCGGCTCTTTGATGCGGACCGTATCATCGCCACGGGCAGCGTGGAGCCCCATTACTTCGCGGGCTTTACCGGGGGCCGCAAGGCATTCCTTCCGGGTGTCGCAGCCTATAGGACCATCCAGGCAAACCACAAACAGGCCCTCTCCGATGCGGCCCACTCCCTGGCCCTGGAGGGTAACCCGGTCCACGAGGACATGATGGACGCCCTGCCCCTCATCAAAGCGCCGGTATTCTCCCTTATGACCGTCCTTGATAAAACGCAGCGCCTGGCCGCCGCCACAACCGGGGACCTCCTGGACTCCTTTTACGCCGCCGTTGAAATTGCCCGCAAAATCTTCTGCGTAAGGGTTCCTGCAAAGGCGGACATCGTAGTATCGGTGGCAAAGTTCCCCATGGACATAGACCTCTACCAGTCCCAGAAGGCCATAGATAACGGCGCGGTGGCGCTCAAGGATGGGGGAACCCTGATCCTGGTTTCCAGCTGCCGGGACGGTATCGGGGACGAGGCCTACGCCAATCTGCTGGCCTCCGCTAAAAACCCGGCGGACGCTATTTCGCGGATCCGCGAGGGGTACAAGCTGGGGTACCACAAGGCTGCTAAGATGGCCGCCGTATCCGCACGGGCCACGGTAAAGGCGGTGACGGAACTGCCGCCGGAACGGCTTGCGGGCATGTTCATCGAAGGCGCCCCATCCCCCCAGGCGGCCTTAGATGAAGCGCTGGAAAAAGCCCGGTCCAAGGGTATTGCACAACCCACAATACTGATCCTGCCCGATGGTTGTGTCACCGTGCCTGATCCTTGACTTTTCCTTTTTGTCCTTCTTCGCTAAACTACTCCTATGGCAGATACAAACACAATAACCCGGGACCAGGCCTGGGAACTATTCAAGACCTATAACAAGGACCCCTTCCACATCCAGCATGCCCTTACCGTGGAGGGGGTGATGCGGTGGTACGCCCGTGACCTGGGGTACGGTGCGGAGGAGGACTCCTGGGGTATCGTGGGGCTACTCCACGACATTGATTTTGAAACATTCCCCAACGAGCATTGTATCAAGGCTCCGGAACTGCTGCGGAAGGGCGGAGTTGGTGAGGACATTATCCATGCGGTATGCAGCCACGGCTACGAACTGACCGTGGACATAAAACCTGAGCATGAGATGGAGAAGGTGCTCTACGCTTCCGACGAACTGACCGGCCTTATCTGGGCGGTGGCTATCATACGGCCCTCCAAAAGCGTGCAGGATATGGAAGTAAAGTCGGTTAAGAAGAAGTATAAAACCCCGGCCTTTGCCGCAGGCTGTTCCCGGGCGGTTATCGAGAAGGGGGCCGCTATGTTGGGCTGGGAGCTGGACAAACTAATCGAAAAAACCATCCTGGCCATGCGTTCCTGCGAAAGTGATATCAATGCCTTTATGCAAGGGTAAAGCGCTTATCGCCATGTCCGGCGGGGTAGACAGCTCCGTTGCGGCATGGCTTATGAAAGAGGCGGGGTATGATTGCATCGGTATAACCCTAAAGCTCTTTGTGAACGATGCTATTGGGAAGCCGAAACACAATTCCTGCTGCTCCCTCGACGATGTAAACGATGCCCGGGCGGTGGCCTACCGTATGGGTATGCCCCACTACGTGTTAAACTTTACCGAAGATTTCCGGGACAGGGTGATAAGCCGGTTTATCGAAACATACCGGGAGGGGGCTACCCCCAATCCCTGTATCGACTGCAACCGGTTCATCAAGTTTTCCCGGCTCCTGGAACGGGCGCGGCAGCTTGATTTTGACACCATCGTTACCGGCCATTACGCCCGGATAGAACAGGACGGTTCCACCGGGCGCTTCCTCTTAAAGCGGTCTATGGATACCAAAAAGGACCAGACCTATGTCCTCTACGCCATGACCCAGGATCAGCTGGCCCACACCCAATTTCCCCTGGGAGGTATGACCAAGCGGCAAGTCCGGGAACTAGCCGAAACCCAGGGCTTTGAGAACGCCCGGAAACACGACAGCCAGGACATTTGCTTTGTACCGGACCGGGATTACGGCGGGTTTATCGAGCGGTATACCGGGAAGGCCGCCCCTGTGGGGAATATCGTCGATGAAACAGGCCGCATCCTGGGCACCCACCGGGGCATCATCCGGTACACCATCGGCCAGCGGCGGGGGCTGGGGATTGCCATGAACGACCCGGTCTACGTTACGGCCAAGTCAGCTGCGGACAATACGGTGACCCTGGGACCCGAAGCGTCCCTCTACGCCACGTCGCTCTACGCCAATGACCTCAACCTGATTGCCTATGAGCGGCTGGAGCGGCCCCTGCGGGTGACCGTAAAAACCCGGTACCTCCAGCAGGAGCAATGGGCTGCCGCGGAACAGACGGGACCGGATACCCTGCGGGTGGACTTTGACGAGGGCCAACGGGCCATCACGGCGGGGCAGGCGGTGGTACTCTACGATGGAGATGTGGTGGTGGGGGGCGGCACGATCCTTAGCGCGGGTTAATAGTATTCCGTGTCGCAAACAATCACCGCTGCTTTATCCACCCCCCGCACAAAAAAGCCGAAACGGGCTCCCGTTCCGGCTAGGCTATCATTCCTCCCTAATTCCCAGCCCCCGCATGGGTCCGCTTATGAGGTTGGGGCAGACACCCAGAGGGAATCCGAAGCATCGGAGGTTTTAGGGTTAGCCGACGGGCCAAGCGTGTCGTCAACTTTCTTTTCGGTGCCGGTTTTGTCCCAGTATACCGCATGGCCCTTGTGTCCGTTGACGCCGGTGGTGGCTTTGTTGTCGGGGGGAACCGTAATGCCGCCGCCGTTGATAGTGCCGCCGATTTTGGTGAAGGTGACGCCGTTCCCTACATACACCCCGCCGCCGGTGGTGCCAGCGGTATTACCGCTGATAGTCCCGCCGCTCATGTTGAAGGTGCCGCTCGTTACACTCACCCCGCCGCCGGAGAGGGTGGAGGTATTGCCGCTTATGGCCCCGCCGGTCATGTTGAAGGTGCCACCGCCGACATACACCCCACCGCCGCTGCTGCTGGTTCCACCGCCGGTCAGGGTGAGGTTAGCTCCCAGGGTTACCGTGTTGTTGTCTGTGATGCGCAGAACAGTTTTTTTGTTGGTGGGGCTCAGGGTGGCGACGTTCAGGGTTCCTCCGCCGGCCGCTTCTGTTCCCTGTAATACGATGGGGGGATAGGCGTTTATCCCGCTTATGGAAAGCCAGGCATAATCACCTGGTGTGCTTGTGTCGTTGATGGTTCCCGAAACGATGATAGTGACTTCGGTGGTGAGCCCGCCGGTTTTGGCGGTCTTAATGGCGGTCAGGGCCGTAACGGGATTGGTTTCTCCGGCATTCTTTTTATGTGTGGTAGTAAAGGTGGAGGTTGCCGTTCCCAGCGCGTTCGTTTCGCTGTCTACCGCCGCCTGATCCGCGGCGGCGTTGTCGTAGACGGTTTTGGCCGCAGTGATTGCGGCCTCAAAGGTGGTCAGGTCCGCCGTTTTAACCCAATAGAGGCTATCTGCCGTACCGTTTTTGACAGCATTGGCGGCGGTAATGGCGGCTTGCAGGTCGGTCTTGACGACGGGGGCGGGGATGGTGGGGATGGTGGGGGTGGAGGCAGAGTCGTCATCGCCGGGGATTGCCATTACGGTTACCCCGGGGCTCTTAAAGCCCATTGCATACACGAGCTTTACGGTAAAGGTATAGGGCGTGCCATTGGCAAGGCCGCTAATCCTGCGGGTCGCCGTCCCCCTGGC
>BNUX01000050.1 GCA_025997675.1 Spirochaetia bacterium
TCCGGGGGGACTCCCGTGTCTTCCAACAGTGCCTTGGCCGCGGTAAAGTTCCCCACATCTCCCTGGTAATGGGCGTCGCTGCCGCAGCTGAGGAGGCTTCCGTATTGTTTGGAAAGCAGCGCCACTTTCCGGCAGTTTTCTTCACTCCCCGGACGGATACGGAAGGAACTATTGTTGATCTCCAGGGCTTTGCCGTAAAGGGCTGCCGCCTTCACCACTTCCTCAATATCGATAGGAAACAGGGGGTTACCGGGATGGGACACCGCATCCACCAGGGGATTGGCCAGGACGGCAATTAAGGTCCTGGTATTCGCCTCTCTGCCCCGGGAACCAAAACATATCTCATGGAAACCGGCCATGACAAAATCAAGACGTCTGCAGTATAGCGGGGCAAGATCAATGCCCCCCGCATCATCCATGATATTGGTTTCCACCCCCGTAAAAAACAAAACCCCAAAGAGCTTCTTGGGGATGATCCGCAGATTGGAAAAATGATAGTGATACGGCCCTCCGGGCAAGGCGGGACCATGATCGGTTAGAACGAAGCCCTTTAACCCCCGTTTCCGCGCGCTCCGGGCAAGATCGTCGATAGTGGAATAGGCATGGCCGGAAATTATCGAATGGGTGTGGGTATCGATACATATTTTCATAGGTACTTTATTATAGTATAAAGAGTCATGGCGGGAAATAGCAGCGGAACCGTATTTACGGTGACCACCTTCGGGGAATCCCACGGCCCGGCCCTGGGCTGTATTGTGGATGGCTGTCCGGCGGGGCTCCCCCTGGATAGCAGAGATATCCGGGCGGAACTCAGCCGGCGGCGGCCCGGCGGCGGCGGGGCTTCCACTACCCGTGCCGAAGCGGATGAGCCGGAAATCCTCTCCGGGGTGTTTGAGGGGAAAACCCTGGGAACCCCCATCGCCATACTGGTGCGGAACAATAACCAGCGTTCCGGAGATTACGACGCCCTCAAAGACCTCTACCGTCCCGGACACGCAGACTGGACCTGGGAGGCCAAGTACGGTTTCCGCGATACCAGAGGCGGGGGCCGGAGTTCCGCCCGGGAAACCCTGGGCCGGGTGGCGGCGGGGGCGGTTGCCAAGGTCTTCCTTAACGCCCAGGGTATCCTGATCCGGGGCTGGACATCCTCCGCCGCAGGTATTGATGCCCCCGCATTCGGGTCGCCGGGCTTTGATTTGGATGCAGTTGAAAAGAACCCCCTGCGTTTCCCCAGCCAAGCGGGGATGGAACAGGCGATGGCCAGGATTGAAAACCTGCGCAAAGCGGGGGACAGCGCCGGGGGCAAGGTTTCCTGCCGGGTGACGGGCCTCCTACCGGGGCTGGGGGAACCGGTCTTCGGGAAACTGGACGCCCGCCTCGCCGCCGCCATGCTTTCCCTGGGGGCCGCCAAGGGCATTGAGTTTGGCGCCGGGTTCGGCGTTGCCTATACCCAGGGCTCGGCCAACAACGACCGGCCCATACCCGCCGCGCCGGGACGCATCAATCGGGATTTGCCGCCGGGGGTACCGGACCTGGACTACGCCGCCAATACGGCGGGGGGGGTGCTTGGGGGGCTATCCACGGGAATGCCCCTGGAATTCACCGTGGCCTTCAAACCGGTACCGTCGATTTCGCAGAAACAGAATACGGTGGACAACAAAGGTACGGTGCGGGAGTTGGTCATAGGGGGGCGGCACGATGTGTGCGTCTGCCCCCGGGCGGTACCGGTGGTGGAGGCGATGACGGCGCTGGTGTTGGCGGATTTAGTGCTGCTCGGGCGGCTGGACAGGGTATAACGGTGGATTGTGACGATATTTTGCCGAGGATTTATTTATGTTGGGAGCGTTTTTGCCGATAAAGTAAAATAAGGAGTAATTATGGCTAAAATTGATCAGATCGCTACATCCATTGAAAAGCTTTACGCAAAGCGGGACGCCGTGCGTAAACAAATTGTCTCTGCGGAAAAGAAACTACTTTCCGAGGCAAGGAAGCTTGCAAAGCCCACCGCTACCAAAACATCCGGCAAAAAAGCCCCTGCAAAGAGAGCAGCCGCATCCAGGAAGCCCAGGACTACTAAGCCGAAAGCCTAACCGCAAAGCCCCGGAAACGGGGCATTTTTTTTATGGAACAGATTTTAGAGAAAAGTTGCTGTTTTTCCCCCTGTTTGCTTGCATATCCTCTATTTAAAGCTTACTATTACCCCATTGGAGAATAATATTGTATTTGACGCCTACCTTACTAAAATGCGAATATTGTCAAGGTCAGGACGGGAAAGAAAAGGGTATCTATAAAACACGGCAGGATGCCGTAGCAAGGGCGCAGTTTATTAAAAATGACCGGGGTTTAGTTCTTATCGCGTATCCCTGCCCGCGCGGCAATGGCTTTCATTTGACTAAATGCGATGATGCGTCTGACATTGATATCCCCAGGAAATCAACCGGGGCTATCCCTTGGGAATACCTTGAATATGAAAACAGGAGCATGCCGGAACCGAGGGTAATTCCTCAATACGGTGCGGCGCTTGTAAAAATCGAATGTACAAACAATACACAGGAAATCACGGTTAGCGGAAGGATAATGGAGATAATTGAAAATATAAACATTGAAAAACTGTTTCAAATCAACAGGGAAAATGTATTTGCACGCAATGCTTTAAAGCCCCATTTAACCGGCGTCATTAATCAAATCACTATTTATAGTGAGAATAAAATGGCGAATACCATCGAAAGTTATACACTATTACTACAAAATACTATTTTTACCCTTAATACTTTACAGAGAGGGCACATGATCACCGTCATTATTATTGGAAAAACAATTAATGCCATTAATAAATGGGTTTGCATTAAAGGAGCATACTGAATGGGAGCGGCAAAGATGTATCTTGAGACGAGTTTGTTTCAGTTTTATTACGAAACCGGGCAGGCCTCGCATCTACAGAAGTTAACGGAACAGGCCCGGCAAGTCTTTGCGTTAATAAAAACGCATAAGCTTGAGGCGTATGCGTCACCCTACGTCACCAGAGAGCTGGTAAATATCGGCGATTCGGAGCGGGGGGAGAAAATGTGGCAGCTCATCGATGAATACGGTATCCGTATCCTTGAGACAAACCTTGAGACGGAGAAGCTGGCGGCTCTGTATATTGCAGAAGAAGCGGTTCCGGCGGCGGCCTTCTTCGAGGCGGCGCATATTGCCATCACGGTGATTCATCGCCTGGACTATATGGTGAGCCTTAACTTCGCGCATATCCTCCGGCCCTGGACCATCGAGCGGGTCAGGCGGGTCAATGTCCGCCAAGCCCGGGGAGGAATCGGCATCTATAAGCCGGCGGAGGTGGTGAAGTTATGAACGATACTCGAATCACCGAAGACCCTGCCATGAAGGGTGAAAACGATCTTATCATGGAACTATACGCTATCCGCCTCCGTATCCAGGATGAGATGGCCGGTCTTTCGGCGGAGGAACGCATTGAACAACTTAATGCATCCGCCCAGGCAGACCTTGCCCGGCATGGTCTGTCCACGGGGCTATTCAAACCCGGACTATAAGGAGTATCACTAATGAATGAAAAAAATGCAGTGCGTAAGGAAGCCCTGGAAACCATCGCGAGATGTACCAAGGCTATTGACACAAACCCTGATGATGCCGATGCCTATAATGATCGGGCCACGGCATACTCCAAAATAAAAAATGTTAATGCGCTCATTGCCGACATGACCGAAGTAATCCGCATTAAACACCGTGATTCCCTGGCCTATTACACCCGTGGATATGCATATGCCTGTAAGAACGAGTATGAAAAGGCTCTTGCGGACTTCACTCAAAGTATCAAGCTGTGCCCCAAAATTGATACAGCTTTTATCGGACGGGGGAAAATGTTTATCCACCTGGAAAAGTTTGACCTGGCCATGGGGGACTTTAACCGGGCTATCCGCCTGGGGACTAAAGATGCCGATGCCTGGATAGGCCGGTCAGTGGCCTTTGCCGAAAACGGCGATTATGAGCAGGCAATCAGGGACGGTAACAAGGCAATCAGTCTTAACCCCCTTTGTGCCATGGCCTTTAGTAATCGGGGGGCTTTTTATCAGCGCCAGGGTGAATACGAAAGGGCTTTGGAGGACTACAATGAAGCGATCAAGCTCGAACCCAAAAACAAAGAGTACAGAAAAAACCGTACCAGCGCGTATTCCATGATTAAATTTACGAGGGACGGCCAGCCCCTGGATATTCCGGACGAAGTTCCGGCAGTGGGAGAACAGGATTATTCTGACGAAGCCATCGCGAAATACTCCAAGGGGATCAGAAACCACCCCGGTGAAATCAAAAACTATGTGGATCGCGGCGTTGCGTATTCCAAGCGGGGTGAGTATGATCGGGCTATAACGGATTTTTCCTCTCTACTTAAAAAGTTCCCTAAAGCCGGTGATGGCTTTGCCTGCCGCGCTTCTATTTATGAAGCAAAAGGCGATTTCCCCCGGGCCATAGCAGATTACACCCGGGCCTTACAGGTTGATCCCCGTATTGAGCATTGCTATTTCCGCCGTGGTATTGCGTATTTACAAAACAACGAGTACGACCTGGCCATCGCCGACTTGAACCAGGCAATTACGGTGAACCCCAAGGATGCCGATGCCTATGTAGGCCGTGGTCTTGCGTATACTCACCTGAAGAACTACGAAAAGGCCTTAGCCGATTCTACTACGGCCATCAGTCTTGACCCCAAGAACTTTAGAGGGTATGGCACCCGGGGTAATGTGTATGCCGAGCAGGGCAATTATGATGCGGCAATAGCGGACTACACCGCGCTCCTCACTATTAAAAATGATGATGTCCAGACCTATGCCCACCGCGGCAATGCGTATTACGCAAAGGGTAATTTTACGGCGGCCCTGGCGGACTACACCAAAGCGAAGGAACTCGATCCTACCATTGACCTGCAGGGAAAAGACCTGTCATAGCGTTTTTTACGGCCTGGGGCATTACCCTAATCCTGGCAAAACCCTCTGGTTTTCCGGTCCAGGAGCCTCGTTCCGTAGGAGCGGAACCGGCAATAATTGGGCGCTACATGATTCGAACATGTGACCCCCACGGTGTAAACGTGGATTCTTGCTATATCACGCTGTATCATAGTGTAAAGATTATCGGGCTATTTCCTTGTAATATAAGGGATTATACCCTCTTTTCTGTATTATGTTATATCATCGTGTATCATGCTGTAAAGGGTCAAAACAGGGGGTAACGGGGGGAGTAATGTACCTTGCTGTGTACCTCGGGAATGCTGCCGGGGAGAAGCCCCGGACTTGGGTAAAGGATCTCTATCAGCCTTTCGAGATAGAGCGGGTCAATCCGGGAGCGCGGCGCTTTAGTCGTGAAGGAGTAGTTAAGCGCCGGGGTAGTCCGGGAGCGGGGAGCGACCTTCACGTCCCGTCCGGTAAGGTGCTTAGAAAACTACTTCTTGTTCCTGGGGGAGCTGCGGGAGGTCCGGGGGCTTACTTCTTGCTCTGCTTTGCCGAGGTCCCGGAAGACCCCCATATATATAAAAGCAATGTATATTTTGATTCCCCCGGTATGCGCTTCTCTACGGCCCTATAAATAGGCGCCCTGGGCAATCCTGGAAACAGGGCAAAAAGAAAACCGCCCTTTGCGGGGGCGGCCGTTCCTTCTTTGCCGGGTTATTGAGTAACCGGCTGCCGGGGCTTGAGCTTGCCTTGCCCTGGAAAGCTGACATAATGGGGGGGTATACCGCACCCGGCAAGAAAAGAGTCCGACCGTTTTTGAATATCCGCCCGCCGTTCTTCCGGCGTCATATTGACCCGCCTGTCCTGAAGCATAAGCCGGATGGCGTGGACTTCTTTGACGGATTCCGGGGCATCCATCAGCCCCGGATCGTTCAGGAGCCGGGGATCATTCATGTATTCCTGTACTGTCTTCACTTTCCAATACCTCCGATGGTTTGTATATGCCTACGCCCTTGTAGGACTCCCTGGCGTTTACCCGCCTGACCCGTTCGATGGTCCAGGGCCGGGCAATATGCCCAAAGTTAAGGCTCACTATAAAATCTAAACCATTGACCGCCGTGATGGCAATATGGGCCGCATCCGTAGGGTACGCTGCGGGGAGGGCCTCCTCCTGAATATAAAGGGCCGCGAGCCGTTCCGCCTCATCGCTCTGGCCGAGAAACTGAATACCGTATTCCTCAATGAGCTTTTTCATTTTTTCCCGTTTCTCAATATCCGGCTCCGCTTCCAATTCATCCATCGCGTAAGCGGACGTATACGGCTCAAATTTCCCTGCCTTTATCAGGTCAAAGACCTGGCGGACCTGGGCTTTCAATTCCTGGTAACGTTGGCCTTCCCGCTTTTCGTAGTAAAAACTGAACATGGTGGTTTCCAGGTACACCCGGGGGATGGTCACTGCCCTATCTCCTCACTTTTGCCCTGGGTATGAAACTTGACGGGTCTTTGTGATATTCCCGGATGCGCCGTTCCGCCCTTTTGGTTTCTTCAGGCGTTGCCGGTTCTATCGTGTAAAGCGGCTCGGCAAGCGCCGACAAAAGCGGCTTTATTACGACAAGGTTTTTCTCCGGCATGGTATCAATGTACCCGCATAGTTTCTTTCTTAGTGCTGTGGCTGTCATGCGTTTATCCTCTCTTGGTTTTGGTTTTTTTCGTGTACGCCTGGCCCCTCGGCTCGATGTGCGTCACGAGAATATGATCGTCCACAAATTTGAATAAGGCCCTGTAGCTCCCTACCTTCAGCCGCAATACTCCGGGGTTGCCTTCATACGGCCTTATGTCCCCCTCCGGCGGTTCTTTTTCCAGATCGTCAAAAGCCGCATCGAAGCGATCCCGGTCGGCTGGCTGTAAGCGGTTCAAGTATTTGTCAGCGGAACGGTGTAACAGGACTTGCACGGCTATATTTCCTCCCCGGTATCGTTCATAAAGTATACACTATTAGCGTATTTCATAATCTAATATATTTTTCAGTGTTAACGGCTGTTTGAATGTACTACCAGAAGTTAATATAACTCCTTCATAATAATTCTCTGTATAGCATTGTGACCTTGCCGTATCTAAATCATTTGTAGGGTTAGGGCCTGTAAAAACCAATATAGATTTACCATCTAAAAAAATCCCAGAAACATTGTCTTTTCCCAGGGTGAAATGGGCTATCGCTTTTTCGCCAACTCTACAATATGCTTCAATCATAGTAACTCCTTTACCGCCCCCGCTACTTTTTAGGGGCCGGGTCTGTGGTAACTTCGTATATATCGCCGGGCTGACATAAGAAATACCGGCACAACTTCTCGATCATTTCCCCGGAAACACTCTCACCCTTTGAAAGCTTCGCCAATGTTGCTGAGCTTAAACCAACTGCCCCTATCAAATCAGTTTTTTTCATCCCCTTATCAAGTAACAGCTTAAAAAGCTTGGTATAACTAAACCCCATAGAATCCCCTTGCTTTTAGTATCGCCTATTATTTTACAAATGTAAACAAAAAAAGTCAATATCTAAAAAAAATATTCATAAAACTGAAAAAACCTATTGACAATTCTTTTAGATATGTGAATAATATATTTAGAAACGTAAAATAAAGGAGAAAAGAACCATGACCAACGAAATGAAAAGCAAAGTGATGACCCTGGGTAATAGGCTCGCCCCAAAAGTCGGGAATCGCCACGAGGCCTTTGTGGAAGCCTGGGCTATCGTCAAGGCCCAGGGCCTCACCCTACCGGTCCGGGGCGTTACCCAGGGAACCCGGCAGGAAGCCCTCCGCCGCCTAGCTTCGTACAGCGCCGGGCAGGTCAAGGCTTTTATCGTGCCGGAACCGAAAAACCCCGCAGACCCTGCGGCCCTGGCCGTGATGGTCATGGTCAACGGGGGCCGGGGTATCTACCGCCTGGGCTACGTGCCCCGGAACCAGACCGCCGCCGTCAAAGCCCTGGGGCAGAAAACGGTAGCCCTCCGGGTAGTGTCCGGGACGTGGGGCTACACCCACAAAACGACCTTTGGCGCCCGGCTGGTGCTGGCTGTTTAAGGAATATCGGGGACGCTCTGGCATCCCCTGAAACAAACAAATGGGGGGAAACATGAGGGGATTGATTTACAGATTAGCGGTAACCATGAAAGACGCCGGGGAGACGTACCGGCTGCCGGTGCTTATCCGCATGGGGCTTGCGTTTAAAGCGCGGCTATAAACAAGGGGGGAAGTATGAATATTCCGGAATACAAGGTAGCTCGTGCCGTTGGATTACTGCGGAGCCTGGATTACACCATCCAACAAGAAGATGATAGTCGTCATAAGCGGGGGATCATCGGGGAAGTCCTGGACATCCTGGACCCGGTAAAGCCGGGGGGTGACGAAATGGAAGAGGTGATTTTTTAACTAACGGGGGCTATATGGCTTCCCGGAACCATGAGAGATGAGGAGGTGAACCGTAAAAAACAACCAGGGGGATATAGGGCCGGGGATTGCCGCCATGCGATTCGACCTTGCCTTGTATCCTCTTTTTTGGAACCAGTCCGGGGCTGTATGGCTCCCGGGAATACATACCCACCGGGGGAAACCCGGTAAAGGTGGCTATTTATGCCTGACATCAGAACCGAATACGCCCAGGAAGATTTTGACAGAATGTGCGTAAAACTACACATCGTTCAAGACTTTGTAGAATTGCTTGTTTCCGCTGGGTTTGATGACCAGAAGAAAAAAGAAATTTCCCTACTCTCAATAGCGGAAATCATCAAAGTGTTTGTTGATCCGGTAGAGGAATTTCTTTCATGGGCCTACACCTATGCGGAAATCCCCGGAGAAAAGGAGGCGACCCATGTATAAACCTATAAAGGCTATTTTGTCCCGACAGGAATCGAAAGAAATAGGGATGAGGGATTTTACAACCGATGACACGCAAAATTTGGGCTATTGCGCCTCCGGTATTAGGGCAATATCTCACGCCCTTTGGTTCTATGCAGAATATACCTCCGATGAAAGCCTAGAATTTACGTCAACCGTTAAAGACTGCTGTCACATCATGGAAGTATTGGCGGCCCCTCTGGAGGATCTTCTTTTTAGCGCCCAAGCAATAAAGGAGCCGGAAAAAGGGGGCACGGAATGAAAGATGAAATGATGCTTTATACAGACCCGGACGAGGTTATAGCCGAGGTAGATACATGGGCTTGGCTGGTGGGCAATCTCCCCAATGAAAACCAAGTTTGTGATGATAATGTCTATGGCTTGTATTTGATCGGAAACATGATCGCACAAAACGTAAAAACCGCTATCAAAGATTTACGGAAAGAAATCAACACATTGCGGGATACAAAGGGGGCAATCAATGAAAACACCTAAGCAAAAAAGAATCCCCGTCAATGTTTCTTTGCCGGTAGATTTTTATATGCACCTTGAAGAGATATGGCGGGACCGCTGGAACAAAGGCCATACAATGCTCAGGCTCCGGGAGTTTATCGGGGAAATGATCGGGGAGGGCTTTCAAGTATGGGAATCAAAGAACCTTCCCCAAGCCCCGGAGGAGGAACCACCGGAAAAAACCGGCCCGGCTCTGGCAGATAATGAAGTATGGGACTTCCCCCGAAATAACCGGCGGCCCCTGCTGCGGTTTGGGGGTGAGCAATGATCCACATCGGCGCCATTCATATGAAACTGGAAACGGCCAAGGCAGAGGTGATCGCCCTGGCTGATCTGCTGGATCATCTCCCTGCGTCCGGGGCAATGGAAAAGCAGACCCCTGCAGGGCTCTCCCGGCTTGCCTGGCACATCGCAAAGGACATTGAAGCGGTATAGCGCGAGATTGAGGAAGGGGGTACGCGATGAGCCAGGAAGATGGGTACAAAAAACTTTTAACGCTCAAAGAGGTCGCGCAGATCCTCAATGTGTCTACCCAATGGATGTACCGGCATATAAAAACCGGAACACTACCGATTGACCGTATCCGTGTAGGAAAAGAGTTCCGTTTTAGTCCTGCCGCCATTGACCAATTTCTCCATCAAAACAGTATCGCAGCCGGGGAAGATTACGAAACAAAGAGGCTCCTGGCAAAGAGACAACAGAAGAAGGAGGGGGTAACCGAACTGAAAAGCCTGTTCAAAGAATGGGATGATGTCATGGGGCCGCCGCCTCCTGGAGCGTTTAACTTCTTACCCAAAGCCCGAAACGTAACCGCCAAAGTTACGGAAGCCCCGGAGGACTGGCCGGAATGAAAACAAAATTCACCAGGTCCGACTTATGGAAAATCCTCCAGGACGCCGGCATGGATCATCCTCAGGCTGCGGCACTAACCAACCAGGTGATCGCCGCTCTGGCCGCCGCAATCGAGGCCGGGCAAGTGATTGAACTGCGGGGCCTGGGAACCTTCGAGCCGAGGGAGCGCCGGCCGTACCACAGCCATAACCCCCGGAGCATGGCGCCGGTAAACGTACCCGCCCGGCGTACCGTATTCTTTAAGCCCTGCGCTGCACTAAAGGCGGCCATGAACCGCCGCGGGGGAATCGGTGATTCACCGTAGAATCCTCGCTATTGCGTTATAGCGGCCCGTGGTTGCGTCCGTTTGTCCTTGGTAGAGGAAACCCCTATATCCGTTCTTTCAGCCATCTAATTTGCCCTCCTTGCACATGGTGAAACTTTTCCGGCAATAACACGGTAAGGATGGTCTACCAGGACGTTTCCGGGGCTTCCTGGAGGGGCTTACACGGAGACAGGCCTCTTCCTTTGCCAGGAATTCCCGGTAGAGGCCGGCCGCCTTTTCCCGGGCTAAGACTACAGTACCCATACAGTTTTCTTCATATCCAATTCCTCTACTGCATATCGACATGCGGCAATAGCATCATCCCTGAACTTTACCGGCTCATCAAGGGGATTGCCGTCCCGGTCCTCCCGCCATTTGTACGTTGCTATTTCGCTCACCAATCCGGGGCAGGCTACCGGGTCCACATACCATATCCCCCGGTTTAGCTCCACTATTTGCGCCTTTACGCTGTCCGGCCCCTTCTTGGCGGCTATCATGGTATACCCGGCCTGCTGCCAGTCTTTTATAGACTTGGGTTCTGCACTATCGGCGATACACCGCTGCTTCTTGGAAAGGATCTGCCGGGCTTCATTCTCGGCGATGATTTCACTATTCACCATGTGCCGGACATAGAGCTCCCGAAATGAATATTTATCGCCGTCCTTGAGGCCGATCAGTTCTATGGCGTTACGGTGATTAAACCCGAAGTCCTGCCCGGCAATGACCTGATCAAATTGCTTCGGGGTATAAGGGCAAGCTTGATACACCACATTACGAAATACCAGATTGCCGATGCTTCCCCATTTGCCAAGGCAGTAAATTTCATAATAGGTCCTATCCTCATATTTCAGGGCTTCCAGTTCCTCCTTGTATTCAGGGTCAAGAAAACGGTTGTCCAGGTAAGTTGATTCATGCAGGGTTATTTTGTCCCGCTTCTCCCCGGGGTTATCGAAAAAGCGGCGTTTCATCCAATGGGTATTACTGACAGGATTAAACAGCAGGGTTATTTGAAAGGGTACTTTTGATTGTCCCCGCAGCCGGAGATTCAGCTGGTTAAAATCCTGCTCGGTTATTTCGGTGGCTTCCTCGATTAGAACATCGGTAAGGGGCCCCCGCTCAAAGGTAATGGACTTCACCTTTTCAATATCATCCAGCCCCAAAAATTTGATCTGGTTCCCGTTGGTAGTACAGGTTACGGTTTGGTTGCTTTTGTTCTCCGTGAATAGCGGCCACAGGTTCCAATCGCTTATACATTGCCGTATTAGGGGGATACAGCTTATTGAGAGCGTGCGGCCAACTTTCCGGACTATGGCGTAGTTGTGCCCCGGCTCCGCGATCATGCGGTATAGTACCCGGCGATGGGCGTCCATGCTTTTACTGCTCCCGGCGCCTCCTTTGCAGACAATGAAGCGGATCCGGTCAAACCATAAGGGATAAAACGCTTTGTTAACCCAGGCGGGGAGCGTTGAAAAGTCAACCGTCATTCCGGAAAATCCGCTTCATCTAGAGCCGGAGGGGATCCGATGGATATATCCATGCTTCCCGTTATATTTGTGTCTATGCCTTGCCGGGGTAAACCATCCAGATACGCTGCCACCAGCTTGATCGCCTGAATATCGCCGTTTGTGGCAAGCTCTAAAACTTTCTTGGCTATTGGACCGCGCAAGGCAAGTTCCTTGCCCTTCCCGTCTGGCTGTTCCTTCATCTGGTCCACTTCATAGCGCAGCGCATCGGCAAATGAGGATCCTTTTTTTGGCCTTCCCTTGCGGTTTATCTGGTGAGGCCTTTCTTTTAATCCGCCCTTCCCCGTAGGGTTCATCTTGTATCCTTCTTGTTAAACAAGCTCATTTTGAATCGCTACTGTTAAAAGTCTGTCATGCTATTCATCCTCTGTCTTGAAGTCGGTTTTTTGCTGAATAATCGGCGGTGTGCTTGTCGGCTCCCATCGTTTGGCCTGGGCGTTATATCGACAATTCCACTCAGCCTCATCATCCGGCTCAGTCGGTACAAGTTCCCCGTTTATAACTTCGCTTCCCCGGCAATACCAGTCCCAGCCCTTTTCTTCTCCCTCGGTCTTCTTTAAGAAATCGGCGATGTTTTCCCGGTCCTCGTCGCTTAGGGTAGGCGGCGTTTCTTCCTGAATCCAGGTTTTAACGGCGATCAAAGTTTCCCGTTGCGTTCCCCTCGGCATTGTTCCGGCTATGGTTTCAAGTGCGGCTATTGCGGCCTCCCAGCTCGTACATGAAAGATCATTATTCGACATCTTAATACCTCCTCAAAATTATCTGAACGCCTTAACCGGCGCTGTTTCCCTCGCTGCTGAATAACGGCCCATCGGAAATATACCCGGCTTCCCGGAGGGCGCTGTCTATCTCTTTCCAGTCCCTCACCACCAGGCACAAACCGCCCAGTGTTTTCACATCGTCAAGGAACTGTCTCTGCTCCGGTGAAAGCCGGCCGCCCGGGGCCTTCACCTCCACGGCCAGGAACCGGCCCCCCGGGAGAATGCCTAGAATATCGGAACTGCCCTTTAGCCCAAAGTGCATGAACCGCCCCGGACCCATGCGAACAGCGCCTACGGAGTTTCGCCAATGATAGATCCCCCGCAGCTGTAAATATCTCAAACAACCGGCAAGTACGATGCTCTCCGGTGTCATTCCTTTGCTCATTGCTCAAAACAACCTATTCCAAAATGAAAATACAAAGAGAAACAATCCAACCGTGTTGAAAAACACAGTTGGAATCTGTTTTTTTTATGTGCTTTAGCACCATTTTTCTTTTCTCCTCTGTCTTTTATTCTCTGTCTTTTATATGTGCTGATTCTGACTACAGTCACTGTGCTGATTCTGACTACAGGCTGTTTTTCATTATGGTATATCATCAAAATCTTCTCCAATCCAATCCGGGTTTTTATTTGGGTTTTCATATACGAGATATTTTGTATCATTCCGATAGTCTTCCCCCTGTACCTTGTGAAGATGCCCCGCTTTTTCCAATTCTTTGAATAGTGAATCTAGTACGGTTCTTCTGGTTGCGGTTTCTTTCATCGTTTGTCGAAAGTGTATTACCCATCCAGACGGTTTCGAAATGAAATAGCAAAGAAGACCCTTTGCCGCTAATGACAAACCAGAATCCTGTACCGGCGCATTATTCATCTGGAAATATTCCCCCTTTTTCTTTGTGTGCTCGTCTTTGAATATCAAAACCGGTTTTTTTTCGGGCATTAGTTGCCCCCTGTCCGGGGCGCGAGCTTCCGGGTCGATTCAAATTTCATCGTGGTTCTGATGATGGAGTTTTGATGCAACACCACCTCAAATCCACACGATCCATAAGGCGGTGCATTTTCGAAAAGGCTGATCAGTTCGGGCGTTAGCTCCGCAAGCAGTTTTTCCGCCCGGTCCGCTTTTTGGTCCCGGCTATCAATCATTTATTTGAACCTCCTTCAATACTTCGGATTAAGGGCGTAGCCCTTTTGGGGTTTAATACCCCGCCCCTTGGGGTGCTTTAAACTGGGGGTTCATGGAACCGCCTTTAGTGCTTCGGATTCCAGAGATTCAAAGTATGATTCTGGGATAAGGACCCGCCCTCTAGGCCCCCCATCTAAGCGCACAAATGGAATTTTATTCTCCGAAATATACCTTGAAACGGTTACTCTCGATTTTTTCAGAATTCTGCAAGTCTCCTTTATCGTGTACCAATTTGGTCTACCGACATCCATAAATCATTACCCCCTAATAAAGTATTTGGCCGAGCATAAAAAAAGGCCCCGCATACGGAATGTATGACTATCCCCAATAAAAATTGAGAATGTTCCATGCGATTCCGTATACGGGGCCTTGGTTCTTCCATCAGCCCTGCATGTTAAATCTTCCGGACCTCCTCAATGGCGGTCTTTACCGCTTCCGGAAATGGCACGGTACCGGCACTGTCACATTTCGGCGCTTTTAGTCCGTCCTCATCTACCCAGTTATGGCATACGCTGATTAGCCCGTCCCCTATGTCCCCCCATTGCAAGCCCCGGACCTCCCCCAGCCGTAAACCACAAAGCGCCCCCAGAAGAACCGCAAGCCGCCCCCGCGGATTTTCTATTGGAGAATGGATAAGCGCGGAAACCTCCCCCGGGGTAAGTATGCCTTTTTCCTTCCGGGTATCCTGAGCCAATCCAATATCCTTGAAGGGATCCCGGCTCAAATCTTCCCGGAGAAACGCGTACTTCACCGCCCCCCGCATTGCCTCCATAACCTTATTGATCCGCCCGCCCTTAAGCCCCTTTTCCGCAGCCCAGGTCATCCAGTCCCGAATAAGTCCCGGAGTAAGTTTCTGGATGCCTATTCCTTGGAAGCCGGGGAAGGTCGCAATATGCAGCCGAGTATCATCCCGGTGACCTTGTAAATACTTGGCGGATAATGGTTTCTTTTTGACCTGAGCACATTCCCGGGCATAGGGGGAATCAGGAAGCCAAAATTCAGATACATACTGAATAAAGGATTTTTCCGGGGCTTCCGGTGGGGTGAGATGGATACTTGGGAGCATACCCCGCGCCGCTTCCTCGGCATCGTGCCGGCCTTCGCCACGGCCTTTTACAGGGATGCCGGTTGAGCGGATGCGGGCATACTTCCGGCTTGGTTCATCCCAGAAACGGACGTACCAGAAGTAACCGGCTTTGGTTTGTTTACGGTAAACACAATACGGGGCATGGGGTTTTAACGGACGCATATCGGCTCCCTTTCCCCAGATACTGCGGCATCAATGTACCTTGCAGTGTACCTCGGGGCTTTTAGCGTGATATGACTTCCGTTAATCGGTCAGTCTAATTCATTGCTATACAAGCAATTAAGAAATGGGCGCTACATGATTCGAACATGTGACCCCCACGGTGTAAACGTGGTGCTCTAACCAGCTGAGCTAAGCGCCCGGTTTAAGGACCCTACCATACATACCCCCTCTCCGTCAAGGCCCCCCGGTTTTTTTTAACATCCCCCCTATTACCGCATGAACCTGATCCGGGAGGTCCCCCCGATCTTCTGCGGGGATAGTATTAGTAGCAATGGGGGCGGCGAAGGTTACCGAAACCGGTCCTGAGTGAACGCGTTTGGTTTTTTCAAAGACATCGTAACTGCCGGTTATGGCCACGGGAACGATGGGAGCGCCCGACTTGGTGGCCAGTTTCAGGGAGCCCGGTTTAAAGGGCAAGAGGCCCCGGCCTTTACTCCGGGTCCCCTCGGGGAAGACAATCATGACGCCCCCGGATTTGATTCGCCCTATCCCTTCGTTAATGGTGCCGATGGCCTTCCGTATATTGTTCCGGTCGATAAAGAGCCCCCCTAAGAGGGGAATCCAGATATTTAATATGGGAACGGCGGCCAATTCTTTTTTGGCGATGAACCCAACGGGCCGGCCCACGGTGGCCAGGAGCAGGACGATATCAAAAATACTGTTGTGGTTCCCCGCCAAACAGAAGCCTCCCTTCCGGGGGATATGCTCCCGGCCCGAAACCGTAAGCGGACAACCCGTGATGGCGATAACCATCCGCGACCACCCCTGGGCGATCTTGTAGATCAGGTACTTCATGGGCCGTTTCAACCCAAGGAAGCTCAGTAAAAAGCACAAAATCGCCGGGAACGTGACAATAAATGAGCCAAGGCCGAAAAGAAAAAAACTGAAGATTGTTCTTACCATATCACCTCCTCAAACAGGTATGGATAGCATTCGCAGGGTTTCCCGGGCTGTTTCCGGGTTCTGCCACACAAAGCCCCGTATTCCCAAGGAACAGGCTGCCTCAATATTAACCGGCATATCGTCAAAAAAAACAAGTTCATCAGGACTCAGTTCCAGGGCGGCGCAGCAATCCCGGTATATCTTTTCCTCCGGCTTAATCGATGCGCTTTCGCAGGAGAAGATACCCGCATGGGGCAGGCTGAATACGGGAAATTGCCGGCGGGCCGTGATTAAAAAATCCCAGGGCATATTGGAGAGTATCCCCAACTTAAGCCCCGCCCGTTTGACATCCTCCATAAGCCGCACCGTCCCCCCGTTTATGTTGGTCCACCCTTCAGAGTCGATGTCCACCATCTTTTTCAGGGTCCCCTCATCCGGGAAAACCCCCGCCTCCGCCAAAAAGTTCCGGTAATACTCCACCCCGGAGATCGTTCCCCGGTCATATTCACCACGGGTAGGCCACAGCAATGCCTCAAAGGCTTCAAGCGCCATCCCCGCCAAATCCGCCAGTTTCGCCAGCGACCCCTTTGGCGGAGGTAAGCAAATCACCTTCCCATAATCAAAAGCCACCCCTTTAATACCCATCGCATCCTCCAATCATCCCGCCAACGCCGCCAGCTTTTCCCGGATAAACTCGCTCTTTTCCTTTAACCCAATGCTCCCGGTCTGTAACAGCAGCACATTCGGCGCCTTCGGGTCCAGCTTTACCCTGCCGTTTGACTCCTGCATGAGCCGGAGGAGCCTGTCTATTTTTACCTTGGAAACCTTGCCGAATTCAACCCTGACCTGCCCGCCCTTTTCTTTCAGGGAGAACACCGATATATCCCGGCAGATGATGCGGATCTCCGCCAGGGCCAGCAATGACGCCGCCTCGTCCGGCGGCGGGCCAAAGCGGTCCGTCAGTTCCCCCAGCAGGTTTTCAAGCTCCTCCCTGGTTTTTACCGATGCGATTTTCTTGTAGACCTCCATCTTTTCCTGGGCACCGTCTATATAGACATCGGGGATAAACCCCGTGTATTCCAGCTCCAGCAATGTTTCTGTTTCCGCCTCGTACTGGGAGTTCTCCAGCCGGTGCACCGCCTCATCCAGAAGCCGGAGGTAAAGGTCGAAGCCAACAGAATAGATGTCCCCGGACTGTTCCCGGCCCAGGAGGTTCCCCGCACCCCGGATCTCCATGTCCTTCATAGCTATCTTGAAGCCCGACCCCAGGTCGGTGAAATCCGAAATAACCTGGAGCCGCTTCATGGCAAGCTCAGTCAGGGCGTGGTCCCGGGGGTAGAAAAGGTAGGCGTAGGCCACCCGGTCCGAGCGCCCTACCCTGCCCCGGAGCTGGTAGAGCTGGCTAACCCCGTACATATCCGCCCGGTCGATAATAATAGTGTTCACGTTGGGGATGTCAATGCCGTTCTCAATGATGGTGGTGGATACCAGGACATGGAAGCCCCCGTGGATAAAGCGGTGCATCACGTCCTCCAGATCCTGGGAGTCCATTTGCCCGTGGGCGGTTTCCACCAGCATCTCCGGGACCAGGTGTTCTATCCGGAGCCGGGTCTCGTTAAGGCTCTCCACCCGGTTGTGCAGAAAGAATACCTGCCCGCCCCGCTCCACTTCACTGCGTATGGCCGCCGCAAGACGGTCTTCGTTGAACTCATCAATAACCGTTTCTATGGGGTGGCGGTTATTAGGGGGGGTTGCCAGGAGGCTCATGTCACGGATCTTGAGGAGGCTCATGTGGAGGGTCCGGGGGATGGGGGTGGCGCTCAGGGTCAGGCAGTCCACGTTATGCTTCATCGTTTTGAGCCGCTCCTTGTCCTTCACCCCGAAGCGCTGTTCCTCGTCTATAACCATGAGCCCCAGGTCCTTAAAGGCCACATCCTTCTGGATGATCCGGTGGGTCCCCACCAGGATGTCCACCTCCCCCTTCTTCACCGCCTCCAATGTCTTCCGGGTGTCGCCCCGGTCTACAAAGCGGGAGAGCATGGCCAGCCGTACCGGGAACTGGGAGAAGCGCTCCTGGAAATTCTCGTAATGCTGTTCCGCCAGTATCGTTGTGGGAGCCAGAAACGCCACCTGCTTCCCCCCCATGATGGCCTTAAAGCAGGCCCGTACCGCCACTTCGGTTTTGCCGTAGCCCACGTCCCCGCAGATGAGGCGGTCCATAGGGTTGGGCTTTTCCATGTCCTCCTTAATCTCCTCCACGCATCGAAGCTGATCCTCGGTTTCGTCAAAGGGAAAACTCGCCTCAAACATGGTCTGCCACTCGGTATCCGCCGGGAAGGCAAAACCCCGGGAGGCCCGGCGCTTGGAATACAGGTCGATTAGTTTTTCTGCGATCTCCTCTACGGACTGTTTGACCCGGCCCTTCCGGTTCTCCCAGCTCTTGGACCCCAGCTTGTCCAGCCGCGGGGGCGCCCCTTCGTTGCCGATATAACGCTGGACCAGGTTTACCTGCTCAATCGGTACAAAAACTATTTCTTCCCCCAGGTACTCCAGCTTGATATAGTCCCGCTCATGCCCCAGGGCCTTGATCCGCTCTATCCCCTTGAACAGCCCGATGCCGTAGTTTATATGCACCACGAAGTCCCCGGGGTTCAGTTCCACAAAGGAGTCTATGGCAACACTCCGCGCCTGCTTGAGGGACCGGGGGGGCCGTTTCCGCCTGCCGAAGATCTCGTTTTCCTGGACCAGCATGAACTTGACATCCGGCAAAGCAAAACCCGAAGTCAAGGGCAAGGCCGCCACCCTGGGTTCCATCTCATCCTTAAACAGTTCTTCCAAGCGGGCCGCCTGGGCATCCGACTCCGCCGCCACCGCCAATTCCCAGCCCTGTTTCGCCAGGACGGAAAACTCTTCCTTTAAGTAATTGATATTGCCGAAAAAACTCCGGGGGGGATCGCAGGACACCGTAACCCTGTTCGCCGCCTTTTCCGCCTCCCCCTTAATGGTCATAAAGGAGACCTGCCGCTTAAGGCGATCCGCAAGATCCCCGAATTTCAGCAGTATCCGCTCCGGCGCCGGGACATCCCGCTCCCGCGATGCCTTGACGTAAAGACTCCCGTATTCCCGGTCCAGGGATTCCTGGGCGTTCTCCAGCCGTTCCCGTTCAAAATAGCAAACCGTCCCGGCAGTACCCAGATAATCCGTCAGCGTTGCAGGGGCTTCAAAGGCCAGGGGAAAGAACAGTTCCTCTCCGGGGGCGCTCCGGCGGGTCATTAGTTCCTCCAGGATCGCCCGGCCCTGCATGGAGGCAAGGTTCCGGCTCAGGGCGTCGATCCGGTCATCGGACCAGACCAGTTCCTTCAGGGGCCGGATCACCAGTTCCGCTGCTTTATCATGGATCGCACTGCTTTGGTCTATGGGATCGAAGCGCTTAATGGATTCCACCGCGTCAAAGTCAAACAAAACCCGGTACGCTTCCCCGTCCCCCCCCATGAGTATGTCCAGCACCTCCCCGCGAAGGGCGAACTCCCCATGAACCTGGACCCGCGGTACCCGGGTATACCCGTAGTTCACCAGGGTCTCTGCCAGGGACACCGTATCAATTTTTCCGCCGGGTTTAAGGATGATGAGGAGGCTCCGGATATACTCCGGAGGCGGCAGGGGGGTAAGGAAGGCCCGCTCCGGGGCAATAACAATACCGCGCCCCCCCGGTCCGGCCAGGGCGCTCAAAACCCGGCTCCGGTCCCCAAACACCGCCGAAAGGGGGGCCATTTCCCGGTAGGGCATAGCGCCCCACCAGGGGAAGAGGGTCACCGGCAGCCCCAGGGTTTCCAGGTCCGAAGCGAGATCCGCCGCCTCCCGTTCCGTGGGGGTCACCGCCAGGAAGGTTCCGGAGCTGCTTTGGAACAAGCCAGCCAGGAGTATCGCCCCAAAGGAACCTTCGGCGCCGTCGATTTCAAGGGGGAACCTACCCTGCCTAAATTCATCCAAAACCCGGGAAACCGATGGGGAGGCAGCTATTCGTTTTAAAAGCGGCGGAAAAGACAAGGGAGTATCAGCCATTATCAAATTATCGGTCATATCCAATTGATCACTAAGGTATTCATTCCGGCACGCCGATTACTATATAGGGAGTTTTACGGTGAAACAGCGAAAAAATATAGTCCTCGCCCTGGTTCTGGGTATCCTTTCCGTACCTGCGTTTGCCGGACCGGAGGTCCGCAGTATAGGGCTGAGTATCCGGTACTTTGACAAGCGGATTTACTACCTGGCGGATGATCCTATTTTTGTGCAGATCACCATCGCCAATACCAGCTCCTCCCCCTACCGGTTCAGGCTGGCGGATAACCGAGCCTTTTCTATCGATTTTGATGTGCGGACCATGACAAACCTCCCGGTAAACCAATCGGAAATCCTGGTCCGCTGGCGATCCACCAGTCAACAGGTATTCTCCCGGGAAATCATGGTGGAAAGCGGGGAATCCTTCTCCTTTGTGGAGGACCTCCGGAATTATGCCCAGTTAACCCAAAGCGGTTCCT
>BNUX01000051.1 GCA_025997675.1 Spirochaetia bacterium
CCCTGCCACTAGTGTTTAGCTCCCTGCCACTAGTGTTTAGCTCCCTGCCACTAGTGTTTAGCTCCCTGCCACTAGTGTTTAGCTCCCTGCCACTAGTGTTTAGCTCCCTGCCACTAGTGTTTAGCTCGTATAGAAAATCCTCGTAAATCAAAAAACCCACGGCAATAGAACTGCTGATTGCATTTTTAGAAAAGTGAGATAAGCAATAATGCCGTGCAGGTATCGGACACGTATTCCCGGTTTTTTCCTATAGCACATTCGCTTCCCGCCCGGTATAGTTACCCCATGTCCCTGAACTGGAAGGAAATCAACCTCATCCTCACCGAACTGGATTTGCCCGGCTGCCGGATACAGAAGGTGGTGCAGACTACCTACGACGTGCTGAGCCTGCAGCTCTACGGAAAGGGGGCGGCAAAGAATGTCCTCATTGCTTTGAGCCCCGGGGCTTGCCGCATCCATGAAACCTTCCGGGGCCTTCCCAAAAGCGAGAGGCCCCTGCGGTTTGCGGAGTTTTGCAAGTCCCGGATCGTGAACGGCCGGATTCTGGAGGCGGAACAATTGGCGGATAACCGGATTGTCCGGCTCCTGATCCGGCAGGGGCAGAACCACTTCCGCCTCTACGCCCGGCTCTGGTCCAACGCCGCCAATGTGGTGGTTACCGATGAAACGGGGCTGGTGCTGGACGCCATGCGGCGGCTCCCCAAGCGGGGGGAGGTGACCGGGGGACACTATGAGCCGGAAAAGGTCCTGGGCAAGGGGGACCGTCCGGCCCGGGAGTACGCAATCCGGGAATTTGCCCCGGAAATTGACGCCGCCCTATCCTTTAACGAGAAAATAGACGCCTATTATGCCGAACACGGGGGAGCCCTGTCCCTGGAGGCGCTCCGAACACAGGCCCGGCGGAGTTTTGAGGGGCGTATGGGCCGGCTTGCAGCGTCCCTGGAGCGGCTTAGGGAGAAGGCGGCGGATTTCGGTGCGGCGGAAAAGTTGAAGGAGTACGGGGACATCATCATGGCGAACCTTTCTTCTATTAAACTGGGGGATTCCTGGCTGGAGGCGGATAATTTCTATACCGGAGAATTGATCCGGATCAAGTTGGACCCCCGGAAAAGCCCCAGCGCCCAGGGAGAGGTCTACTATGAACAGTACCGTAAGGCGAAAACCGGCCTTGCGGATGTAGAGGGGGAGATTGCGGCGGGGGAAAAGGAACTTGAAGCCCTGGAGACTACCCTGGCACGGCTCTTGGAGGAGACCAATCCCCTGGCCCTCCACCGGCTGCTCAAACATGGTGGGGAAAAGTCCGGGCGCCAGGGCGCCTTGGCCAAGGCCGACAGCAAACGTCCGGGGCTTTCCTTCCGGCGCAAGGACTGGCTCATCATCGTGGGACGGGACGCTGCGGAAAACGACGAGCTTCTGCGGCGGCATGTTAAGGGGAACGACCTCTGGCTCCACGCCCGGGATTACCCCGGTTCCTACGTGTTTATCAAACAGCGGGCGGGGAAGACCGTGCCCCTGGACATCCTCCTGGACGCGGGGAACCTGGCCATCTTTTATTCCAAGGGCAGGAACAACGGTGAGGGGGACCTTTTCTATACCCCGGTCAAGTTTCTTCGGCGGGCGAAGAACGGGCCCAAGGGACTGGTGATTCCGACCCAGGAAAAAAACCTCCATGTGAAGGTGGAGGAGATTCGTTTGAAGGAATTGGAAACCTGCCGGATCGAAAAGAAATGATGCAGGCAGCAGAGAAGGAGAACAATGAATTTTATAGCCATAGATTTTGAAACCGCAAAGTATTCCCGTGAGAGCGCCTGTGCCATTGGGCTGGTAAAGTTCCGGGACGGGAAGACCCTGGATAGCTTCTATTCCCTGATACGTCCGCCCATTCTCTACATCCGCCCGGACTTTACGGATATCCACGGCATTACCGTTGATGATGTGGTGGATGCCCCCACCTTCGAGGACCTTTGGGAAACCGATCTCCTGCCCTTTATTGGTGATATGCCCCTGGCGGCCCACAACGCCTCTTTCGACATGGGGATATTAAAGGCCGTATTAGAATGGTATGACCTGCCGGTCCCCCGGCTACATTATTTTTGTACCCTGATGCTGTCCAGAAATGTCTGGCCCCGCCTTAAATCCCACAGTCTTCCTAACCTTGGAGCCCACTTCGGCATCGTGTACGAAGCCCACGATGCCCTGGACGACGCCCGCACTTGCGGGGATATTGCCTGCCTTGCGGCGCAGGAAACCGGCAGCGCTACTTTGAAGGAGCTGCTCCATGCCGCACGGGTAGGGATGAAGTCTCTTGCGTAGTTTTACTACGGGGTGACCCGCTTCCGGTCCCGGGGGAACAAACTCGCTTCCTTCACGTTGGCCAGTCCCAGCAGTTTCTGGGTGAGCCGCTCGCAGCCGATGGCAAACCCGCCGTGGGGGGGGCAGCCGTATTTTAAAAGCGCCAGATAGTTCTCCATATCTTCCGGCTTGAGGCCGAACCGGGGGAGCACTTCCAGGAAGGCGTTGTAGTCGTGCTGGCGTTTCCCCCCGGTGGTAATCTCCAGACCCCGGAAGAGGCAGTCGAAGCTCATGGTCGAGGTGGCTTTGCCGTCACCCAAGTCCAGGGGGTAGGTGTAGAAGGGCCGGTGCCGCCGGGGGAACTGGTTTACAAAGATTAGCTCGATACCATGTTCCCGGCCCGCCCAGGTGCAGAGGAACCGTTCCGCCTCGGGGTTGATGTCGAAGATTTTGCCGCCTCCGCCTTTACTTTTAGCCGCCTCAGTGGTGGCGATGGTCATGGCCTCGCCGTAGGGAACCGTGGGGGCCTTGGCTGCCAGGGCGGGGTCGGGGACGGTGGAACCCCAGGCGGCCACATCGGCACTGTTTTTGCGGATCACTTCCTCAAAGATATGGGCCAGGAGCCCCTTTTCCAGTTCGATAAGGTCCTTTTCGGATTCGATAAACCCCATCTCCACATCCAGGGAAACGTATTCGTTCAGGTGCCGGGGGGTGTCGTGTTTCTCCGCCCGGTAGGCCGGGGCAATTTCGAAGACCCGTTCCAGGCCGCTGGCAACCATAGTTTCCTTGTAATACTGGGGGGACTGGGCCAGGCAGACCTTACGGTCAAAGTATTCCACCTCAAACAAGTCGGTACCCCCTTCGGTGCCCCCCGCTACAAGCTTGCTTGTTTTTACTTCCGTAAAGTCCTGTCCCCGCAGATATGCAGCAAAGGCTTCGATGATGGTGGCCTGGACTTTGAAGATAGAGCGGATTTTCGGGTTCCGCAGGGAAAGGGTACGGTTGTCCAGGATGGATTCCAGCCCGGTTTTGGTCACATCGGCGTTCACCTGGTAGGGGAGGTCCGGGGCGGCCCGGCTGATGACTTCCAGGGAATTCACCCGGAGTTCCGCGCCGCCGGGGGCCTTTTCATTTGGCGCAGGCGTGCCCCTGGCGGTGATTACCGATTCCAGGGTCAGGTCGGGTTTTTCTTCCAGGACCAACTGCAAGAGCCCGGACCGGTCCCGGAGTATCACGAAGGTGATACCACCCAGTTCCCGGATACGGTGTACCCAGCCGGAGACTTCTGCGGGTCCGGTTGCTTTACCTTCCAGTATATCTTTTGCTAATACGCGCATGGTTCCTCCACATTATCCTTTCTGTAGCAACGCTCTAATCTGCTCCCCAACAACCTTCGGGTCCGCCCGTCCCCCGGTGGCCGCCAGCACCTTGCCTACAAGATATGCAGTAAGGGTGCTTACCCGCTTGGCGTTGCCCTGGGCTGCGGCGTCACGCGCCTCCGCGAGGGACGCGGCCTCGCTGCCGGACACCGCGTGTACTACTTCTGCAATCTGCGCCGGATTGGATATCTGCTCCCACCCCCGTTCCCTAACGATGGCCTCCGGGTCCTTGTCCTCGGCGAGGACCGCCTCCATGGTCTGCTTGCCGTTTTTGCCGGAAACCGCGCCCTTGGCGATCAGGGCCAGTAGTGATGCTAAACGTTGCGGGGTCAGTTTGAAAGCGCCGAGTTCCGCAGGGGATATGCCGTCCCGGTAGAGTATGTGCTTGATGTCCGTGAGGAGCCAGTTGGCAACCCGGCCCGCAGCATCCCTGTGTTCCAGCCCTTGGGCCGCCGCATCCCTGACCGCAGCCTCGTAGTAATCGGCCTGGGCTTTTTCTTCGCAGATAAGGTCCGCCTGCTCTTCGGTCAGGCCGTAGTCCGCCATGAGGCGCTTGACCCGCCCCAGGGGAAGTTCCACCAGGGCATCATCCACCGACTTTAGAAATGCTGCGTCAGGGCTAAAGACCGGGAGGTCCGGCTCGGGGAAGTAGCGGTAGTCCTGGGCGTTTTCCTTGGTCCGCATAGGGGCGGTCTCGTCCCGGTTCTCGTTCCAGAGCCGGGTTTCCTGGACCACGGTTTTCCCCTGATCCAGCAATTCACCCTGGCGTTGTATTTCGTAGTTCAGCCCCAGCTTTACAAACCGGGATGAATTGAGGTTCTTGATTTCCACCTTCCGGCCCAGCCCCTTACCGCTTAGGTTGATAGAAACGTTGGCGTCCGCCCGGAGGCTGCCCTCTTCCATGTTACCGTCGCAGACCCCCAGATAGCGGACGGTGCGGCGCAGCTGCTGGATAAAAAGCTCCGCCTCCTCCCCGGTTTCCATGTCCGGCTCGGTGACAATCTCCAGGAGGGATACCCCGGCCCGGTTATAGTCCAGGAGGGACGCCGTTCCGGTGTGGATCATCTTCCCCGCGTCCTCCTCAAGGTGACATTCCTTGATCCGTATCTTTTTCCTAATCCCCTTCCCTTCAAGTTCCACCCAGCCCTCCTGTCCCAGTGGGGAGGCGAACTGGGATATCTGATAGTTCTTCGTCATGTCCGGGTAGAAATACTGTTTCCGCTCAAACCAGGTTTTTTCCGGGATACGGCAGTGGAGGGATTTGGCCACCATGCAGCCCATACGCATGGCCTCAATGTTGAGCGCAGGCAGGACGCCGGGGTAACCCAGGCAGACCGGGCACACGTTGGTGTTGGGCTCGTCCCCAAAGGCGGAACGGCAGCTACAAAAGACCTTGGTCCTGGTCAACAGGTGGATGTGGACCTCAAGGCCGATGAAGGACTGGTACTTCATGATTGGCTCCAGAATGGTTTGTACCCCTCGGGATGGGGGAAGGGGTGGGCGGCTTCGTAGGCGTCGACGATATCCAGGAGGGTCCCCTCGGCAAAGGCCCGTCCTATAAGCTGGACCCCCACAGGAAGGCCACCCTCGACACAAACCGGAAAAGCCAGTGCGGGGAGCCCCGCCAGGTTGGCGCAGCAGGTGTAGAGGTCCGCCGCCTTCTGGGCAAAGGGTGAAAGAGAAAGGTTCCCGCGGTCAAAGGCCCTGGTGGGGAACACCGGGAGAAGGATGGCGTCGCAGTGATGCGGTGCACCATTTGGGGATTGGGGGGAGGTGTAGTCTGAGGAGCCCAGGTAGGCTTCAAAGTTCCGCCGTATCCCCGCCCGGATTCTTTGGGCCCGGAGGTAGTACCGATCCTGGAAACCCGAGCGCAGCACAAAGGTCCCCAACAGTATCCTGAGTTTTACCTCCGGTCCAAAACCCGCGTCCCGGGCCTTATCGATCAGGTCGTCGGGGTTTTCCGCCCAATCCGGCCGCTGCCCGTAGCGGATGCTGTCGAAACGAGCCAGGTTGGCGCTGGCCTCGGCGGTAGCGATAGTGTAGTAGGCGGGAACCCCGTACTTGAGGCTGGGGATTTCGATGTCCACCAGGGTATGTCCCAAAGCCTTCAGCCGGCTCTTTGCCAGCTCGAAGCCCCGGGCGACCTCGTCCTCCAGCACCGCAGCTTGGGCGGCTGCCTTGGCAGCTTGTGTTTTGAGGGCCGCTTCCTCATCGGCTGCCGTTGCAATTTCTGATGAGATTGCTTTCGCGATGGCCTCCGGGGACAGGACCCCAATAGTCCGGGGCGTGTTCTTGTCATGTGCTTCTATATACAAGGCAGGCGCTCCGGCGGGGGCGTCCCGGGAAGTCTGGTCCAGGGGGTCCCCCCCGCGGATGGCGGCAAAAACATCCCGGCAGCGTTTGGTGGTGTCCGCCAGGATTCCTATAGCTTCCAGGCTTGAGGCATAGGCCACCAGGCCGAACCGGGACACCGCGCCGTAGGTAGGTTTGAGCCCCACTACCCCGCAGAAAGCGGCGGGCTGGCGGACGGAACCCCCTGTGTCGGAACCCAGGGCGTAGGGAACCAGCCCGGCGGCCACTGCGGCGGCGGACCCCCCGGAGGAGCCCCCGGACACCCGGCTCTGGTCCCAGGGGTTGTTTGTCCGCTTGATGGCGGAATTGTCCGTGGAGGAACCCATACCGAATTCGTCCATGTTGGTCTTGCCGATAACAGCCCCCCCAAGCGCTTCCAACTTTTGCACCACCGTGGCGGTATAGGGGGACTTCATGTGTTCCAGGAGCTTGGAGCCGCAGCTTAGGGAAAGGCCCTTTACGGCGATATTATCCTTCACGGCAAAGGGAAGTGCAACACCGGCACCAGACGGCAGATCCGCAAACTCGATAAAGGCGCCGATTTTTTCTTCCCAAGCGTTGAAATAAGGTAAATAGCCTTCCGGCAATGATGCTGTCATGTATTCCTCCGAAGGAGCTATAGAACGTTAGGAACCACGATAAAGCGGCCATCCCGATCACCCGCATTATTCAGCAAGTTATCGTTCAAACCGTTGGAACTGGGATTATCGGACCGGAAATGATCCGAGGAGACCGTTGGGGAGGCTGCGGTGAATGCGTCCGCTAAAGCGGCTTCCGGAAAGGCCTCGCTGTCCTTGTCCGCCGCCTGCATGGCCGCAAAGAAGCCGAGCATCTGCTCAAAGGCGGGAAACGCCGCAGCAAGCTCTTTTTCGCCCATATTGAGATGGGCAAGCTGGGCGGTTACCTGTAAATCTTCGATATTCATAGGCCCAGCTTGACATGACAGGGTGTTTTGTGTCAAGGTCCGGATCACCCCCAGCGTTTCGCTCCCTGAGTGGCGCCCTTATTATTATATGTATCATTTGGTAAACCCACCATAAAAGATACTCTTGATGTAATTTTGTATTTTGACAGATTGTTTAGGTTCGACAAATAGTTTAGTGTATAAGCTTTTCCAAGCCATCCAAGATTATCAGGGTTATATGATTCTATACCAATAGAACACATTTCACAGCCTGATTCTTTTAATCGTTTGCATATATCTTCTGACAGATTTTCTATATAACGATTATAACAAATCGGACAATTTAAATTACAACGCCGCACCCCTGAGTATTTTTACAACTGTCTCGAACGGCAGTACGTCTAAAAAATAATTTTTTCATTTATTAGGCTTTACAAGTATACACTATATTGTATAATCAGTCAATATGGGAATAATCTGGACTTTGTACAATTTTTTCCGTTTTGGATTTGCTCTTGTCTTTGTCGGGCTTCACGGTGCCCTCATGACGGGCCTCTTTCTGGAATGGCGTCGGGATAAGCGGCTTTGTCGGGGTATTATCGGCGGTAGCCCCGATCCTTTGGTTTCGGTGATTGTCCCCATCCGCAACGAGGAGATCTGTTTGGAGGGACTGCTCCGGACCCTGGATATCCAGGATTATCTCCGGGTCGAGTATGTTTTTGTGGATGACCGGTCCACCGATGAAAGCCCTTCCATGCTTCGGCGTTTTGCCGGAACTCATGAGAACGTCAAGATTATCACCCTGACGGAAAACCCCGGACCTAACCATAAACAGTATGCTCTGAGCCGGGGTATTGATATCGCCTTGGGAGAGCTACTCCTCTTTATAGATGCGGATTGTGAAGCGCCTCCTTCCTGGATACGCGCCATGAAAGTCCGCATGGCCGATGAACGGATAGGAGTGGTAATCGGGCCGGTCTTTAGGTTACTCGCTGACCTGCCTGGTTGGCATGGCCGGGGCCAAGGCCCATTTGGAAAAAGATTTTTTCAGGTGTACCAGTCTTTTGACCATGCCATACGCTATATGTATCTGGTGGCTTCCACTGGAATCGGGGCGGGCGGAGGTGGATTCGGGAATAATCTTATCCTCCGGCGGAAAACCCTGGACAGTATCGGGGGATATGGGCAGATTCCTCCCTCGCCCACGGAAGATGCAGTCCTGATTTCCCTGGTTAGGGCGGTATCGCAGTACCGTGTCAGGGCAGCTTGTGGTACCGATGTCTATATGATGACCCGGGAGAAAAACTCCTGGGGTGATTTGCTTAATCAGACCCTCCGCTGGAATAATGGGGGACTTTTCAGTCCGGAGATTTCTACCAGGTTGAATTTTGGTTTTCTGATGATCGCCATTTCCATGGGCATGATAGCCATACCCCTGATGCCCTTCATCCCCAGTCTCTGGCCCCTTCCCGCAGCGGTGTTCCTTTCCATGTCTATAAACACTCTGGTGACCCTAAAGATTTTTGGCGCAGCCCTTCCCAAGGCAGGACCGGCTTGGATACTCCACATAATTTTCACCCCCCTGTATTTTACCCTGCTGACCATCCTGGGATTTCTGGGAATCAAGCCTTCCTGGAAGGATGCGCCCGGCAAGCTTACTCGTCAAGGCCAATCCTGAGATGTGCTGAGGTGGTTTACGTGGGATATCTAAGCGGCTTTCATGCGATAGAAGAACGGATTAAGTCCGGCGGGGCTACGGGGCCTTTGCTGGTTGCCAAGGCGGGTCCCCGTGCGCGGGAACTGGTCGATCTGGCCGCAGAACATAAGATCCGCGTTGACCGGGTGGGAACCCACGAACTGGACCGCCTTGCCCCGGACCACCGGGGTATCGCCCTCTATGCCGAGGACGCCGGAACCGCCGTGGATATTACCCTGGATGGTTTCCTCGCCGGGTTGGGGGACCGGAAGGATGTCCTGGCGGTGGTGCTGGACGAAATAACCGACCCCCACAACTACGGCGCCATACTCCGTTCCTGCGACCAGTTTGGGGCGGACCTGGTGATTACCCGGAACCGGCGCATCGCCAAATACGCCGAGGTTGTCTCCAAGACCTCCGCCGGGGCGGTTTCCTGGGTGCCGGTGGCGGAAGCCGCCAATCTGGTCCGGGCGGTGGAAAACCTCAAGGATGGGGGCTTCTGGATATACGGCGCCGACATGACCGGGGATGCGGTTTGGGACAAGGACCTCCGGGGCCGGACGGCTATCATCCTGGGGGGTGAGGGAACCGGTGTTTCCCGGCTCCTGCGGGAACAATGCGACGCCATGGTAGCCATCCCCTCCAAGGGCCGCATCGACTCCCTCAACGTTTCCGTTGCCGCCGGGGTGCTGCTCTACGAAATCACCCGGCAGCGTTCAGGATAAACGCGCAGGGAATCGTTCCCTGAGCTGGGGAATCGTTCCCTGAGCTGGGGAATCGTTCCCTGAGCTGGGGAATCGTTCCCTGAGCTGAGGAATCGTTCCCTGAGCTGAGGAATCGTTCCCTGAGCTGAGGAATCGTTCCCCGTGCTGGGGAATCGTTCCCTGAGCTGGGGAATCGTTCCCTGAGCTGGGGAATCGTTCCCGAGAGCAGTTTTGAGATACTTTTTTAATTTGTGGTATAGTGGTATATTGATATATAGTATCATTTTATCAGAGGTATATATGAAACGGTTAATGCTATTTACGGTCCTTTGCCTTGGAATGGCAGGTATTCTTTGCGCCCAATCCTTAACGGGACGCACCATGTATGTGACCACAAAAACCATTGAAATAAAGAAATCCACCGCCTTTTTTGCGGATACCCTGGGGACCCTGTCCTACGGCGCGCCGGTTTCGGTCCTGCAGGAAAATGGAAAGTGGGTCCGGATCAAATCCCTGGAGGCGCCTGAGATAAGCGGCTGGGTTGCCGCCGCCAGCCTGACCACCAAACGCATCATCGCATCCGCCGGCAAAACCTCCGCTTCAGCCAACGAGATTGCCCTGGCGGGAAAGGGGTTCAACCAGGAAGTCGAAAATGCCTATAAACAAAGCGGAACCCTGGATTATGCCGCCATTGACGCCATGGAGGCGATACAGATACCAAACGGGCAGCTCCTTAATTTCCTCCGGGAAGGGCATCTGGCCCAGGGGGAATAAGGTGAGAAAAAAACTAATACGAATCGGTTTACTTTCGCTTTTCGCCGCCCTGCTTCTTTCCTGCGCCGGTATTGCCCAGGCTATAGGGGACAGCGCCGATGAAATGGGGGATTCCCGTGCGGCCAGGGCCTTATCCCGTTCCGCCCATTCGATTGAAAGAGCCCATGAAGACATCACGGCGGAACAGGAATACTTTATAGGCCGTGCCGTGGCGGCGAACCTCCTTACCAATTACCGGTACTGCAACGAACGTCCGGACTTAACCCGGTACCTGAATGAAATTACCACCGCGCTTGTGGTCAATTCCTCCGAACCTGAACTGTATAACGGGTACCACACGGCGATTCTTGATAACCTTGAGGTCAACGCCTTTGCCACTCCCGGGGGACATATTTTTATTACCCAGGGACTTCTTGACTGCGTCTCCTCGGAGGATACCCTGGCGGCGGTTATTGCCCATGAAATTGCCCATATCCAGTTACAGCATAGTATTGAGGCGGTTAAGACCAACCGGGTGATAAATGCCGTTAGTGATACCACTCTTTCCATCGTGACCCTTACCGGCGTTCTTGATGAGGCGGCAATTGAAATTGTTACCACCCTGCAGGACGGATATCCTGAGAGTCAGGAATTTGCTGCCGATACCCTCGCCTTGGAATTATTGGCAAAGGCCGGGTATGAACCCTCAAGTTTGATCACCGTACTGGAGGCTCTGAAAAAAACCCAACCTGGTACTACCGGCGGATTCAATCAGACACACCCGGTGCCGGATGACCGGATTGCAAAGCTGGAACGGCCTCTGCAGCAGTACGAGCACAAGGCGCCGGATACGATGCCGGACACCCGGACCTACCGCGAAGCCCGTTACAACGCGGCTAAGTCATCGGCGCCCCATTCCCCGCAGTGAATATGAAACTTTCTATAAAGAGTATCATTGAGAAAATCACCGCGCCGATTATAATAGTGTTGCTGTTTTTCGTGATGTTCCTTGCCAACTTTTCCGGCATTTTTGATTTCCTTGAACTAAAGACCTACGATCTCCGGGTTCAGCGTTTTGCCGATTCCTACCGCACCTCCGACGATATTATTGTGGTTCTTCTGGATCAACCCAGTATAGACTGGGCGGCGGAGGAGCGGGGCTGGGGCTGGCCCTGGCCGCGGCAGGCATACGCCGAACTGGTGCACTATATGAATACCGGCGGGGCATCCGCAGTAGCCTTTGACGTTATCTTTTCCGAACCCTCGGTGTACGGCCCGGAGGACGATGCGGCCTTCATCAACGCGGATCGGGACTTTGGCCGGTCTATACATACCATTTTTTTCAGTTCCAGCTGGGGCAGTGTGTATTCCTGGCCCCTGGAGCTTGACACAAAAACCTTTGACCTTACGAATTTTGATTCGATTATTGCACGGTACGACCTGCTGAATTTTGTCGATGACGCCGAAGCAAAACAGACCGGCGCCCAATTCCCCATACCGGGCCTCAGAAATACGGCGGGGGGGCTGGGAAACATTACCAGCCTCATTGATTCCGACGGCGTAGTCCGCCGCGCCCGGCTGTTTACCCTCTTTGACAACAAAGCGGTTCCGGGGCTGTCCGCAGCATCCCTGTTAGTCACCGGCAGGGATACACACATCGTGTATAACGAACAGGACCGGGTCATCCAATGGGGATACTCCGCCATTCCGGTGAGCAAAAACGGCGGCAGCCTTCTCCGGTTCAAGGGCGGCGATCTGAACAAATACTGGCCCTATGCCGCCAAGGATATACTCCAAAGTGCCGAAACCTATGCCCGGGGGGAAGATCCCCGCTTACCCCCGGAAGATTTTAAAGGAAAATATGTCTTTTTCGGTTATTATGCCGCGGGACTTTTCGATATTTGCACCACACCCCTCAGTTCCACCTATCCGGGCATGGGTGTCCACATCACCATGCTGGATAATATCTTCAATAACGATTTCATCCGCGAAAGCCCCTCCGCTCTGGCCCCTCTGATAACCCTGCTCGCCATAGCCATCATGGTGCTCCTGGTTCTGTATAGTTCCAGCACCACCCTAACCGTTGCCGGCAGTATAGGGGTAGTCGCCATCATTACCGGGATAGGTTTCCTTGCGTACCACATGGGCTATTGGGTCCCCATAGTATTCCCCCTGTCCGGTGCGATCTTCGCCTTCCTGACAACTTCAATCTACAAATACGTTACCGAGGGGAAGTCAAAACGGTTTATCAAATCCGCCTTTAGCCAGTACTTAAGCCCTATGGTCATTGAGCAGATCATCGCGGACCCCTCCCAGTTAAAGCTGGGGGGCGAGAAACGGGAAATGACCGCCATCTTTACGGACATCCGCAGTTTTTCTACCATTTCCGAAGCCCTGGGGGACCCGACAAAACTGGTGGAACTGCTCAATTACTACCTCACCCGGATGAGTAACATTATTCTGGAAAACCACGGTACCATCGACAAATACGAAGGGGACGCCATTATCGCCTTCTTCGGCGCACCGGTCCACATGCCGGATCACGCCGCCTTAGCCTGCCGTTCCGCCATCCTGATGAAAAAAGCGGAGAGCGAAATAAACAAGGAAGTCCTGGCCCAGGGCCTTATCACCGGCAAGGTAATGGAAGCCATGGTGCACAAAAAAATCCTGAAAAGTACGGATGATCCCAATCCCCTCTACACCCGGCTGGGGATCAACACCGGGGAAATGGTGGTGGGCAACATGGGAACCCCCAACAAGATGGACTACACCATCATGGGGAATGCGGTAAACCTGGCCGCCCGGCTTGAGGGGGTCAATAAGCAATACAATACCGGCGGCATCCTAATCAGCGAGTACACCCAGGCGAAGATTGGGGATGCGTTTCTTTCCCGCCCCCTCAGCCGGGTCCGGGTTGTTGGGGTCGATACGCCGCTGCGGCTCTACGAACTGCTGGATATCCGGGAAGGCGCTCCCCAGGCCACGCTGGATATGCTGGGCCTTTGGGACCGGGGCTTTAACGCCTACGAAAACCGGGATTTCCCGGCGGCGCTGGAACTTTTCAAAACCATATCCCAGAGAAACGACCAGGACCGGGTAGCAAAGCTGTACCTTGACCGCTGCGAAAAATATATCGCCGCGCCCCCGGCTCCCGAAACCTGGGATAACGGGGTGGATAACCTGACTGAAAAGTAGTGAAGAGCTTGCCCAAATCGCCGTTATGAGGTATAATAAAAGAATGAGAACGATAATAAAGGAAGGTAATACGACCCAGCTCTTTTTCCAGGGCATGGCAACAATCGGTCAGCTTTTCCCCAGCTTGCCGGAGGAACCGGAGGAGGCGCCTCTGGAATCCGCGTGGAGAGGTGTGGGAGACGCATTTGCGGAAGTTGGCGATACCATGAGGCTTGCAATCAAGGAGTTTAAGAATGCCCAGAGACTTGAGCAGAACCCGCAAGCCGGATACTGACCTTCTGGTAGAATCCGAAGAACATATCATTATCCGTCAGTACAGCAGCACTATCCCTCCGGCTTCGGAATTACAAGGTTTACAAACTATTGATCCCGCTTTTCCCGAAAGGGTAATGAGGATTGTCGAAAAACACGCCGACGCCGATATTCGCAAGAAGGACCGCTTTTCTATTTCGCCGATCATCGGACAAATCGCTACTTTTCTGATATGCTGTATGGGTTTCGGTATCGGTGTACTCTTTGCGTTCAAGGGCATCGAAGCCGGAGCTATCACGGCTGTCATTAGCGGTATTGCGCCTATTGTCATTGCCGCTCTCTCGAACCTCAAAAAAAAGTAGTCCGACAAATAACCCATAAAAAAGCCCCGGCGTCCGGCTGGGGATTTATCAGGTTTTCGTTTCCTGTCAGCTTAGGTAAATTCGGTATCCGGAAGAGTGGACCACGCCGCTTTCCAGGCTAAAGTCTGTCAGGTAAACATATCCGGCTGAACCGGTAATCTTTTGTCTTCGTAGGTACGCATGTAGCCGAACAATTTTTCTGGGCCATAAACTATATTATGCTTATCGCAGACCGTATAAAACTCCTGCATCAGCGCATTGTTGTTATCGCTCATAACCTGATAGCTATTGCCATATTTCCGCTGGTATTTTTGTTTCAGGCCGGGGAAGTGCTCATCAAGTTTTCGATAGAAGTACTCCCGGTCCCCTTCCCGCAGAGTTACCCCTATGCCGAAATTGATGATGCCGTAGACATTGGCATCAATGCAGTACTGTAAAAGGCCGCCCATGTTTTCTGCGGTATCGTTGATAAAGGGCAGCAGGGGACTCATCCACACGATGGTTTTAATGCCGTTATCCCGCATGGTTTTTAACACCTCAAACCGTTCTTTGGTGGTACACACATTAGGTTCGAGAATTTTACACAAAGCTTCATCGTAGGTTGTAAGGGTTATTTCAACCACGCACTTAGATTTTTCATTTATCCTTATCAGGAGGTCCAGATCACGGAGTATCAAATTAGACTTGGTCTGGATTGCTAAGCCGCAGCCATGCCGTTCAATAATTTCCATGCAGGAACGGATGTTGGCAAGATTCTCCGGTATGGGGATATAGGGGTCGCTCATGGCGCCGGTCCCAACCATGCACTTTTTTCGTTTCCGTTTTAAGGCGTCTTCCAGTAAAAGCGGTGCGTTTATCTTTATTTCCACGTCCTCAAAATCATGCCGCATATCGTAGCACGTGCTCCGGGCGTCGCAATAAATACAGCCGTGAACGCAGCCACGGCTGATGTTCATGCCGTTGGTTGCGGATAAGATGCCTTTGACTTCTTTGAAGTGCATGCTTGCCTCATAAAAAAAAGAAGCTGCCCCGGCCTAAGCTGGAACAGCGCCTTTCTGATACGTCTTCTGCATTACTATTGCAGAAGCTGAAGGACCGTCTGGCTTTTCTGATTGGCCTGAGCGAGCATTGCGGTTCCGGCCTGGTTGAGGATCTGGTTCTTCGTAAAGTTGACCATCTCATCCGCCATGTTGGTGTCCCGGATGCGGGATTCAGCAGCCTGCAGGTTTTCTGCACCGATATCAATGCCGCGGATCGCGTGTTCCAGACGATTCTGGTAGGCGCCAAGATCTGAACGCTGCTTGCTGATACGCTTGAGGGCTTCGTCAAGGGTTCCAATGGCACGGTTGGCGCTGTCCGGGTCGGTAAATGAAAGAATCGTGTCATCACCAACGTTCCGCATCCCAAGGCTCTTCGTGGTCATGGTGCCGACAAACACCTGCTCCCGCTGATCCATGTTGGCGCCGATATGGAGCCACATAGAGGCGGTAGGGAGGTTCTCCCCGGCTTCCCGGGCAAAGCGGCCGGTCAGCAGATTCATCCCGTTGAACTGGGCATGGGACGCAACCCGGTCTACTTCGTCAATCAATGCCGACACTTCAACCTGAATGTACATCCGGTCTTCATCGGTATAAATACCGTTCGAAGCCTGGACCGCCAGTTCGCGGAGACGCTGAATAATATCCTGGGATTCCTGTAAATAACCCTCTGTTGTTTGAATAAATGAAATGCCATTCTGGGCGTTGGTGGACGCCTGGTTTAAACCCCGAATCTGGCTGCGCATCTTTTCAGATACGGCGATCCCCGATGCATCATCACCGGCGCGGTTGATGCGTAATCCGCTCGACAGCTTCTCCATGTTTTTGTCCAGACTGCCTTGAGTAACCTTGAGGGACCTGTCGGCAAACATCGCGCTTAAGTTATGATTAATAATCATCATTCCTCCCTTCGCCGATGACGCTCATCGTCATGGCTCCATTAATAATTTGTGTGCCCCAGGGTTTCCCCTCCGGTCACACTATTAATATCGGAATTTGCGTCCGGACCTTTAGGAAATTCGCAGGGCACAAGAATGAACTGGGTAAAAAAGAGCTGTTCCGGCCTAAGCCGGAACAGCGCCTTCCCGGTACGTCTTCTGTATTGCAATTTTTCCCCCCGTACCTGCCGCCGCTTATGCGGCGACCGACGCTGGGTTAAAGCTATTGCAGAAGCTGGAGTACAGTCTGACCTCTCTGATTTGCCTGAGCGAGCATTGCGGTTCCGGCTTGGTTGAGGATCTGGTTCTTCGTAAAGCCAACCATCTCGTTCGCCATGTTGGTATCGCGGATGCGGGACTCTGAAGCTTGCAAATTCTCAGCTCCGACATCAAGGCCACGGACTGCGTGTTCCAGGCGGTTCTGGTAGGCGCCAAGATCAGCCCTTTGTTTGCTAATCCTTTTCAGCGCCTCATCGAGGGTTCCAATGGCACGGTTGGAGCTGTCCGGATCGGACAGCGAAAGAATAGAATCGTCACCGACATTGCGGACCCCAAGGCCCTTCGCCGTCATGGTGCCGATAAACACCTGTTCCCGCTGATCCATGTTGGCGCCGATATGGAACCACATAGAAGCAGTAACAACATTTTCACCAATTTGTCTTCCGAACCGGCCCGTGAGCAGGTTCATCCCGTTGAACTGAGCGTGGGACGCAATCCGGTCGACTTCATCAATAAGCTGAGAGACTTCGACTTGAATGTACATCCGGTCCTCATCAGTATAAATACCGTTCGAAGACTGCACCGCCAACTCGCGGATACGCTGCATGATGTCCTGGGTTTCCTGGAGGTACCCTTCCGTTGTCTGAATGAATGAAATACCATTCGAGGCGTTGGTAGACGCCTGATTCAAACCACGGATCTGGGCGCGCATCTTTTCGGAAACAGCGAGTCCGGAAGCATCATCACCGGCGCGGTTGATGCGTAAGCCGCTTGATAGTTTCTCCATGTTCTTGTCCAGGGAACCCTGGGTAACCTTGAGGGACCTATCAGCAAACATCGCACTTAAGTTGTGATTAATAACCATAAATTCACTCCCTTGGCATTTTCAGCGCATCGTCATCCCTTGACAACGATCAACGCCGCGGCATCCTTGCCGTTGCTAAAATAAAACGTGCCTGAACCCTCGACCCACCCGTTCCCGGAAGGGTGAGGATCGGACTAGTCCATGGGGGCCCAACGGGCACATGAGTCAGTCCAGTTTCATTATTAGTATCGGTGTTTGGAAAATTGGCTTTAGGGGAATTTGAATTTATTTGCCGGTAGCCAGCCCAAGCGCCCTTTCAAGCTGGGCTTTGGGATCGCCCCGGGACTTGAGGGTTTTTACGGCGGTGATGAACCGGGGGAGGTCCCGTCCGGAGCGCTCATAGAGGTCTTGGAAATAGTGGTCGTTCTCGTAGTAGAGGCGGTAGAGTTCCAGGTAGGCGTTGTTTATGGGGAGGTCTGAAAAATTCCGGTAGTTATCGTTTTGAAAAAGAGTATCGTAATTTTCGGCAAACCGGGTCTTGGCGGCCCGGATGATCTCCGCCTTTTTTTGCAGCTTTTCCTCTCTGGAAATATCGCTTTCATAGACCGGCTCCAGTTCGGCGATAAGTTCCCGGATCACTCCCAGGAAGGCGGCGCTATCTCCATCGGACACAGCAATAGCCCGGTATTCATCGGAGTCTACCCCGAAGGTTTCTTCTATATACAAGCGGCTTCCTTCGGTACCGATAAATTCCGCCAATTCCTCGTTAAACTGGGCGTGGCTTTTTAGATAGATCGTAGCATGGGTGGATTCGTGGATGATAAGGTCCGCCAACCGGTGAGGGCGGTATTTCTTCATATAGGAATAAAGGGGATCCGAAAAAAACCCCAGGGTACTGAAGGCCTCAACCCCCCGGACCCAAACATCCAGCCCCTTTTTTTCCAGCTTGCCCCGTTCCTTGCGGGCATCCTCGGGGTTAAAAAAGCCCTTATAGGGAACGGCCCCAACAATGGGAAACCACCATTCATGCCGGTCAAAGGAATCCCCGGCGGAAGCGGAAACCACCGCCGCCAGATAATCCCGGTCAATCTCGACATACTTGGTATAGTTGGCAGTCTCCCGGAGCCCCAGTTCCTCCTGGGCAAAACGGCGTATATCCTTCACCCGCCGGGCAAATTCGGCATCATCAAGGGAGGAACCGGCCAGGAGTGACTCCATCGGAACCGCCTTGCCCAGGTATCCAAATAGGGCGCTCCCCTGCTTGAGGGTATAACACCCCGAAAAAAGGGCGCAGCACCCCAGGAGTATTGCCGCCGCAAAAAAAGGTATACAGGTGAATAGTGTCGTGGGAAAACTTCTCATGTTCTATAGTATAGCCATAATAGCGGACTAATCCCAGCACGGCACGGCCCCTGCCGTCCCCGTGGCTCTTACGCCGAAGCCGCGATTTTTTCCCGCACCATTTCACCGATGATGTGGGCGGGGGTGGTGTGGGCGGCATCGGCGCGCGTCATAATATAGTTGTAGCTTACCTCATCTAGTCCGCGTAAAAGTTCCCGGCTGCGCATAATGGGGCCTGTCCCTTCGCCCAGCTTAAGAGAACCATTGGTGAACTCCTCATCCAGGGCTTCCGATTCTTCATCAGTCATTGACATTGCCATAATATCCTCCAATACCTGCTTCTTTGAGCCATCTGTCCTGACACTTCATGGCGTGAAACACATAATAACTCCCGTCATCAAACTCACGGTAGCCAATCTCAAGCGGGTTTCCGGCACGGCTATAGCCCACGGCAAGGAATGTGTCAGTCTTTCCTTCCTTTGGTTTTTCAAACACAGCGGTTGTAATAGCCCATTCAATATCAGCTTTTGATACACTATGCTTGAACGCCGTCTTGTTGAACGCTATCTCCATACTCCCACTCTACCACACCCCCGCCAAAACCGCAACACGCACGGTCACCCCCACGGCTATTCCCTACTCCGCCTGTACCTTCGCCTTAATATCCGCCGTCCACCCATCCACCGTATTGTTTGTAGTATACGCCGCCAACAGCCCGTTTGCCACCTTAATTTTTAAGCCCGCAGGGGTGTTATCGAACATATTGGTACCAAGCGTTGGCGGCGTAGAAGGCCGCATAATCACCGATGTAAGGCTGGTACAATTCTTAAACGTATAGTTCCAGGAAGAGGTAACACCGGCAGGGATGGTAATCGAGGTCAGGCTGCTGCAGTTCTGGAATATGTTCGATATATTGGTCAGCGTATTGGGCAAGGTAATGGACGCAAGATACTTCGGATTACAATAGGTACTGTAGGGACTGAGCATATCATACGTATTGGCGATGGTACTACCGCTCAGATCGAAGGACACATATTTATAAACGCCGGAATTTAAATAATAAGCGCCGTTAATTGCCGCAAAAAGTGTCGCCAGTCCACCACTGCCGTTGTAGTTAAGCTGAGATGGATCCGATACGTTGAGCTTGACCACAACCGGATTAGCCGCGCTACCACCTCCTGACGCGCTGGAAATATAGGCTGCCAAGGCGGCTACCACTTCTGCGGCGGTTGCCGAACTGTTCGCGGTTATGACGTTTCCAGGGTCAGTGCCGCCGGGGTCAGTGCCACCGGGGTCAGTGCCACCGGGGTCAGTGCTGCCGGGGTCAGTGCCGCCGGGGTTGGTGCCGCCGGGGTCAGTACCACCAGGGCTAGTGGAATCGCCTGACCCCTTATCACCGCAAGACACAACCGTCATACCCAATGCCAGCAACAGGCTGAGCATTACCACAAAAGTCCCGTTCCACTTCATGTTCCAACCCCCTTTGTATGCGCCGCCGCCGGACACCGCACATCCACTTGTCCGGCGTCTATTCCCTACTCCCAGCCGCCGGCCGAGCCATATACTCTGTAGTCTAAGTTCACAGTCGGCCCCGCCTCAGCATTGCGCCATTGATCTTGGCCATTATAAGCCACTTTCCCACCCCCTGCTGAGTTGGTACTGGTAATGGTACCGCCGGTTTTAATAATACGGCCGCACACACCGCCGCCGTAGGAGAGGTAGGAGCTGGAAGCCGTATTCCCGCTGATAGTACCGCCTGTCATCGTAAACGTCCCAATCGCCCACACACCGCCGCCGAGGGCGTTGGTGCTGGAAGCTGTATTCCCGCTGATAGTACCGTCCGACATCGTAAATGTCCCTCCATTACTTACACCGCCGCCGAGGGAAGCTGTATTCCCGCTGATAGTCCCACCTGACATCGTAAATGTCCCCCAGAAACCCGCCTCCACACCGCCGCCGATGGGAGCTGTATTCCCGCTGATAGTACCGCCTGTCATCGTAAACGTCCCTTTTAACACATGCACACCGCCGCCGGAGCCGCCGGAAGCTGCATTCCCGCTGATAGTACCGCCTGTCATCGTAAACGTCCCATCATCCACATACACCCCACCGCCGCCGCTGTAGGAGGAGGAGGTATTCCCGGTGATTTTCGAGCCATTGTTCATCACCAGAGTCCCACCGGAGACCCTAACCAGTTCGGTATTGTTGTTGGGTAGCCCTTGAAGCGTAATGTTGCTGTCCAGCACAAGTTTAACCCCGGAACTTATGGTGAAAAGGGAGCCGTTAGGGCTTAAACTCACCGTTTTTTCAGAACCGCCGCCTCG
>BNUX01000052.1 GCA_025997675.1 Spirochaetia bacterium
TCGAAATCTTGCAAAAGTTTTCGAAATCTTGCAAAAGTTTTCGAAATCTTGCAAAAGTTTTCGAAATCTTGCAAAAGTTTTCGAAATCTTGCAAAAGTTTTCGAAATCTTGCAAAAGTTTTCGAAATTTTGTAAAAGTTTTCGAAATCCTGCGTACCTGCCTAGCCCCGCTTCAAATCCGTAACAATAAGCTGGGGCGTCTCGGAGCCGTTGAACCAGTTCCGGTTCAGGGTAAACACCAGATCCACCGTATCGTTTTTGTCGAAGTCCCGCTTGACCTTGTCCACCGCCTGCCAGTACATTGCGGGCCATTTCACCTTCCCCGTATCCAGGGTGAGTTTAACGTGCTTGGCCTCCGGTTTCCCCATGAGGGCGATATCCGTAACCTTGAGCCCCCGGGCCAGGAAGTTGAGGGGGCGGTTTCCCTCGCCATAGGGTTCAAAGCGGTCCGCCAGTTTAAAAAGACTGGTGGTAAGATACTGGGGAGTCCGGGGACCTCTGAATTCCGCGTCCACAAAAACCGTTTCTTCAGCGGCCGCTTCCCCCAGTTCCATGGTAGCAGTTATGGTGAGGAGCCGCTCCAGGAAGGGTTCCCAGTTGGCAATGACCATGCTGAACCCGGCGGCAAAATCGTGGCCCCCCCAGTCGAGGAACAGGTCGGCAGAGGCTTCCAGGAGGAAGCGGAGGCCGTAGCCCCGGACAGAACGGAGGGAGCCCGTGGCGGTTTCCTCCCCTAGGGTCACCACCAGGGCGGGGGTCTTAAACCGGCTCACCAGACGGCCCGCCATGAGTCCCGTGACTCCCCGGGGAATACCTTCGGCGGCGGCAAGGACCAATTTCCCCCCGTACCGTTCCCGGCTTTCCTGGGCCAGGGGTTCCACCACGGTCCAGACCTCTTCCCCAAGCTTTTTTCGGGCTTCATTCAGGGCGATGATTTCCGCCGCCAGACGTTCCCGTTCCTTAGGGTCCTCCGTCAGCAGTAAAGCTACGGCCTTATCGGGGCAGCCCATGCGGCCCGCAGCATTGACGGCGGGGCAGAGCTGCCAGGACAGTTCGGTGGTCCCGAAACGCCGTCCCGCCAGGCCCAGCTTGAAGAGCAGGTCCGATAGTCCGTGCCGGGGCTTTTCCGTGAGAGAAGCCAGTCCCCGCCGGACGATGATGCGGTTTTCATCCCGCAGGGGCATCATATCCGCCACGGTTCCCAGGGCGGCAAGCTGGAGGTCCGCGTTGTCCTCCGCCGTAAAGAGGGCCTCCTTTTTCTGGACAAAGGAGGTGAAGAGGTTGACAAAAATATCCAGCTCCCCCATAGGCGTGTCGGCGTACCGGGCGATCCGGGAAATTTCCTTGAGCCGGAGCAGACTCTTCCCCGCCGCCTGAGGAATCTCCCGTCCTATTTCCGGGGCCATATCAAGCATATAAATTTCAAACCCCGTACCGAACATCTTAACCAGGGTCTTCTTCTGTAACACTGCATCCCAGGCCAGGATCTGCTGACCCTCCAGGAACGCGGGAATCCGGGTTTCGCCTATGCCCACCATGCCGGGCACCACCGTTTCCGTGAGCCGGTCAATCACCGCAAGGTTCACCATTTTGGCAATCTCGATGATATAGGAATCGTTGGAAGGCTGGGTATTGAGGAGGCAGAGGGGCTGATTGTAGAGTTCGCTCTTCAGGGCAAACCGCAGGGCGCTCACCAGCTTATAGGCCACCCCGCAGCCCGCGAGGTCCCGGAAGGGGTACGCCTTCAGCTTAGGATTAACGATGGTGTAGGCCCGGGGAAGTTCATCCTGGGGGTTGTGGTGGTCCGTGACTATCACATCGACACCCAGTTCCGCCGCCCTATCCACCTCGGCCATGTTGGAAATGCCGCAGTCCACGGTGATAATAAGGGTCCCGCCATCGGCGGCAAATTCCTCCACTGCTTTTTGGGAAAGGCCATAGGGCTCGTCCCCCAGGGGAAGCCGCCACCGGACATCCATACCCTGGGCGGTCATAAAACCGGTGAGCATAGCGGTACTGGTGATGCCGTCCACATCCCGGTCGCCGAACACCAGGACCTTCTCGCCCTCCTCCTTCGCGCCCAGGATGCGCTCCACCGCGGCGTCCATACCGGGCAGACCAAAGGGGTTCCGGAGGTGCCGGGGATCGTCCTCAAGGAAATACCGTATTTCTTCGCCCGTGGTAAGCCCCCTCCGCACCAGGATGGAGGCGGTAAGGAAATCGCAGCCGTATTTACCCGCCAGTTCCTTTACCAGTTCCGGGGGTATATCTTTCTTGTCCCAAATCATGGTGAAATCATATCAAAAAATCATCTTCAAGTCGATGGTAAGACCCGGCTCAGGACCATATACACCACGGTCCCGCCGATGACGCTGATCAGGGCATTCCGCTTCCACAGATAGGTCAGGGCGGTAAAGGCGGCGGCGGCCAGCGTCGGGATGCCGGCGTGGACATTATCCCTGATGGGGCCGCTTAGGGCGTTGAAGGCCAGCACGGTCATGGCAACCGGGGGGGCGGTCTTCTCCACCAGGGACAGGAAGGTCTCCGAGGTCTTTTTTTGAAAAAAAATGAAGGGGAATACCCGGCAGAAGAAGATCACCACCCCCATCACGAGGGTCATAAGCAGTGCCTGAGGGACGCTAACCATTCCGGACTCCCCTGTTCCCCGTCAATAGTTGTACCGCAACAAGGGCAATCACCATAGCCGAAAGCAGGGAGAGCCGGGAGGGGAGAAACGCCACCGCCAGAATCGCAACAACGGCGGATATGATAAAAGGGCCGGGCCGCTTAACCCGGAGTATCTGCTCGATCATGAGCACAATGAACAGGGCGCTCAGGGCAAAGCTGATTCCTTCCATATCAAAGGGAAGAAGGGTCCCCAGCAATGCGCCGATCACCGCCCCGCCGGTCCAGTACCCGTGATCCAGGAGGGCCACCAGGAACATGAACCGGCTTTGATGTTTCCGGTCTTCTTCATCCGGTAGAGATGAGAGGAGGGCGAAGGTTTCATCCGTAAGGGCAAAGATAAGGTACCATTTGTAGCGTCCCGCAGCATTAAAGCGCTTAAACATGGTCAGGCCGTAGGCTATGTGCCGGGCGTTGACCACCAACTGTACCAGGGCCGCCTCCACAAGCCCTGCCCCGGCGGCAAAAAGCCCTACGGCGATATATTGCCCCGCCCCGGCGTACATCACCAGGCTCATCACCAGGGCCAGCCACCAGGGATACCCCGCGTCCACCAGGAGGAGTCCGGCGGCAATGCCGATGGCCAGGTAGCCCAGGAGAACCGGAAAGGAGTACTTGACGGCGGCGATAAAGGTCGGCGAAGCCGACTCTGGGGAATGGTGCGTCATAGGGCTTTAAGGGTAGCGGAAAAATAGGGGCTTGTCCATGTTATAGTAGGTGATCTTATTTGGTTATTGTGATTAAATATCCCAATGCACATCTCGGCGGTTTTTGAAAAAACCCGGTTCCCCGCCCTCCTCTTCTTCCTCTGTGTGATTAGCCTTGCCGGAACCGGTGCTGCGGAAACCGATACGGCGGCGCTCCTGCGTATCGCCCTGACGGCGGAGGAGGTCCGGCCCGGGGAGCCCTTCACCGTGGCCTTTGTGGCGGATGGGGCGGTGCAGACTTTCCGGGCGGTCCTACTCAACAGCCGGGGAGACCGGCTCAGTAGAGCGGCGGTTTTCAGCCTGGGAGGGAAAAGCCCCCAGGTGTTAGCGGCTATCATGGCGGTTCCCTCCACGGCCTTGCCGGGGGAGGCGCGGGTACTGGTGGAACGGGATGGGGTGACCCTGGGGGAGATTGCCCTCCACATCCCGAAACGGGAATTTGCCGCGGAGGAAATTGCGCTGAACCAGCAGAATACCGATATACGCACCGTGCCGGACCCACAGAAAACAGCGGAATCGGAACAACTCTGGGGCATCATTACTACCACGGGGACGGAGATCTTCGCCGAAGGCCCCTTTGTCCCGCCGGTGACCTCCACCCGCAGAACCAGCTTCTACGGGAACCGCCGGGTATACCGTTATGTTTCGGGCAAAACCGATACGGCCATCCACGCCGGTGTTGACTATGGGGTGGGCAAGGGCACAGAGGTACGGGCCTCTGCCGCCGGGAAGGTGGTCCTGGCACGGTTCCGGATCGTCACGGGGAATTCGGTGATTATTGAGCACCTGCCGGGGGTGTATTCCCTCTATTATCACCTGGACAGCATTGCCCTTAGCGAGGGGGATAGGGTGAATCCCGGCGACCTGGTAGGCAAATCCGGGTCCACCGGGCTTGCCACCGGCCCCCACCTTCACTGGGAAATCCGGGTTTCCGGGGAAAACGCCGATCCCGACGCCTTCACCACCCGGCCGGTGCTTGACAAAGCGGCGCTTTTGACTAAACTAGGCGTATCTTTACCGGAGCAGGAAGGGAGGTGATTTAATTGGCGCACATCATCGTAGATGATAACGAGATACTGGAAAAGGCTATCAAGCGGTTCAAACGCCTGGTGGAAAAGGAAGGCATCATTCGGGAATATAAAAAGCGGGAATATTATGAAAAGCCCTCCACCATCCTTAACCGGAAGAAAAAGGCTTTCGCACGGAAATTGGTAAAAAAAACCCGGAAAGGCCGGTCGGACTATTAGACCCGCTAAAGTGGGTGCAATTATAAATGGGGAATTAGCAATGGGGAAAACCGGTTACGGAAAGGCCCTCATCCTAATTCCTTGTTTTTTTGGAGGAACATCATGGATAAAAATCCGAGGCTGAACTGGCAGGAGCGGCTTGCCTGCACCGCCGACGGGGGCAGCTTTAAGGAGCTTGATGCGGGGCTGGAGTCAAAAAACCCCATCGGCTTTCCCGATTACGAGAGCAAAATCGGCGCGCTACAGAAAAGCTGCAATGCCAAGGATGCGGTGGTTACCGGGGTGTGTACCATAAACGGTTTCCCCGCGGTGCTGGGCATCATGGACAGCAACTTTATGATGGGCAGCATGGGCAGCGTGGTGGGGGAAAAGATCACCCGGGCGCTGGAATACGGAACCGCGCATAAACTACCGGTCATCATCTTTACCACCTCCGGGGGCGCCCGTATGCAGGAGGGAATCTTCTCCCTGATGCAGATGGCCAAGACCTCCGCCGCCGTGGCCCGGCATAACGAAGCGGGGCTGCTCTACATATCGGTCGTCACCGACCCCACCACCGGCGGAGTTACCGCGTCCTTCGCCTCTTTGGGTGACATCATCATCGCCGAGCCGGGGGCGCTCATTGGCTTTGCGGGGAAGCGGGTTATCGAGGACACCATCGGCCAGAAGCTCCCCGAGCGGTTTCAAACTGCGGAGTTCATGCAGGAAAAGGGCTTCATAGACACCATCGTGCCCCGGAACGAACTGCGGACAGTGCTGGCACGGTTTTTGAAGATGCATCAAAGAAAGGAGGCGGTATAATGGCGCTCACGGTTGTACAACGGCTTGAACAGCTCCGGGGTCTGGGAAGGCCCACGGTAAACGATTATATCCCCCTGATCTTCCAGGACTTCACCGAGCTTCACGGGGACCGCTACTTTGGCGACGACCCGGCCATCCTCGGGGGTCTGGCGTACCTGGCGGGGCAGCCCGTAACGGTTATCGGCCAGGTACGGGCGCGGGACATCGAGGAATTCAAGCGGGTGAACTTTTCCATGCCCCACCCCGAGGGCTACCGGAAGGCGCTGCGGCTGGTTAAACAGGCGGAAAAGTTCCGCCGGCCGGTCATCACCTTCATCGACACCCCGGGGGCCTTCCCCGGCCTGGGCGCGGAGGAACGGGGGCAGGGGGAAGCCATAGCCCGAAACCTCCAGGAGTTCTCCAACGCCAAAACCCCGATTATCGGGGTGGTCCTGGGTGAAGGCGGGTCCGGGGGCGCATTGGCCCTGGGGGTCTGCGACGATATTGCCATGCTGGAAAACGCCCTTTACTCGGTCATCTCACCCCGTGGTTTCGCATCAATCCTGTGGAAGGACGGCAACCGGGAAAAGGAGGCGGCGGAACTGATGAAGATATGCGCCTCCGACCTCCACTCCTTCGGCATCTGCGACAAGGTTATAGCAGAACCCCCCGCAGGCGCCAAGAGCGATATACCGCTTACGGCGAAAAACATTGCCGATTATCTGGTGGACGCGGTAAAGAAGTACTCGGCCCTGGACACCAATACCCTGCTGGAAAAACGGTATCAGAAATTCCGGGGCATGGGGGAGTTTAAGGAGTAGGGTTCTCGTAACTTTTGTACATAAAGCGGCGTATCTTCTGCTGGGCGTTCTTTTCAAAGGGCTCCCGGCGGAGGGTAAAGTCGCTTATTTTTTTGTAGCCCGGCAGGGTACGGTTCACCTCACCTATTTCCTTTTTAATCAGATCGAAAATAAAGCTGTCCTCCAATGTTTTACCCGGATAATCCTGCTCCAGGGCCTCCAGGTTGGGCACCGCCACGGCGAAGATCTCCTCCCCCCCATAGTCCGGCTCCTTCCGGCCCAGCACCAGGATCTCCGCGATAACCCGGGAGCCGTCAAAGTGGGCCTCAATTTCCTCGGGATACACATTCTTGCCCCCGGAACTGACGATGAGGTTCTTCTTCCTGCCGTTGATGTAGATAAAGCCCTGCTCGTCGATAAAGCCCAGGTCCCCGGTTTTGAGCCAACCGTCTGTAGTGAAGGTTTCTGCGGTGGCTTCGGGGTTTTCGTAGTAGCCAAGCATGAGGGATGGGGATTTTACGGCGATCTCCCCGATGCCCTCTTCGTTCTTATCAATAATCTTAACATCCGTGTACTTTACCGGCAGGCCTACAGAAACATTGTTCTTATGCCAGGGGGTACTCACGCTGATCAGGGGGGCGTTTTCGCTCATGCCGTAGCCGTGAACCATGTTAAAGCCCAGGGAATCGAAGAAGTCCGCCGTTTTGGGATTCAGGGGACCGCCGCCGGCGACCATTATCCGAATGGATACAAGCCCGGTCTTTTTACGGATAAACTTAAACACCTTCCGGCCAAATTGATAGTTCCCTTTTTTGGCCTTTTCCAGGGCTGTTTTCCGTAGGGGGTCCAGGATTGCCCGCAAAATTCCCGGCAGCGCATTGTAGCCACTGGCGATTCCCGCCATCACCTTGTCGTAAAGCAGGGGCACCGCGATGAGGAAGGTCCCCCCGGCGTCGCGGATATCGTCGATGACCACCTTCCCCACCAGCTTATCCACAATGAGGATGGCGGCTCCTGCGGAAAGGGGGGAAACAAAGGAACAGGTGGTAGGATAGGTATGGTGCAGGGGGAGGACATTGACGAACACGTCAAAGGGATAGGCCCGCAGGGAACGAATAGCGGCGTTGGCATTGGCGATGATCCCCTTATGGCTCAGGGTAACCCCTTTGGCAAAGCCGGTGGTGCCGGAGGTGAACACGATTGATACCGGCTCGGCTCCGGCGATTTCCTCTGCCGGAGGGAGTTGGCACTCCGGCGCACCCGCGCCAAAGGCTTCAAAAAAATTCTCCCCCTCCTGGCTGATACAGACGGCGGCCTTGAGGGTGATACCCTGGGCAAGCAAATCTGCGGCATAGTCCCGCTTCCGTCCGGAATAAAAAAATGCCCCCGCCTTGGTTATCTTCAATATATTGGAACATTCCTTTTCGGAGATAAGGAAATCGATGGGCACGATAACCAGCCCCGCTATGGCCGCACCGAGCCAGACGGCGATCCACTCGGGCCGGTTTTCCGACCAAAGGGCAACCCGGTCACCCTTGACGAGCCCCGCAGCCAGGAGTCCCCGGCCTATACGCCGGCTTTCCAGAGCCAGCCGGGAAAAGGACCATTGGGTAAATTCCTTCTGTTTACCGGACCGGTAAAATAGAGCGGTCTTATCGCCCCACCGGGCGGCCAGATCCTCCAGCCACGCAGAAAAATTCTGATAGGGCATATCGGGCCAATCGGCAATATAGTCTTCTGGTTTAAGCATTTTCTACCCCCGGGTGTTAAGGCGGAATCCGTGCTTTCCGCTCTTTTTGACTTCATACATGGCCATATCCGCCGCGTAAATAAGCTCTTCTGCGGTTTTTTTCTTCAGGGGAACCGCCCCGGCACTGATACCGCAGATAATCGAATTACCGTCGATCCGCCATTCGGTGGAAAAACGATTCAGTAAGGCTTCCCGGATACGGCCCAGGTCATCCTCTGTTTTATTTGCGGCAACAATAACAAATTCATCACCGCCGTACCGGTAGGGCATGCCCAGGGTCCCGTTTTCACTCAGCAGAAAATGGCCGATTTGCCGCAGCAGGGCGTCCCCCAACAGATGGCCGTAGGTGTCATTTGCCTCTTTGAAATCATCCAGATCCATGAATATCAGGTAGCCCAGTTCCTGCCCCGGTTCCGCTCTAACCAGCATCCTATTCAAGTCCTCCACCAGTTTCCCCCGGTTCGGGAGGGAAGTCAAGGTGTCAGATTCCGCCAGACGGCGTACCAGCATTTCGTTGTACTTATTCTCCGTGATATTGATACTGCTTACCACATGGGCAAGCCGGCCGTCCACCCATCTAATGGCGGCGCTCACCATCCTGAACCAGGAACCATCACTGGGACGCTGCAAATCCCAGGTATAGGCCTGGGTAGGATTCCCCTGAGCGTCCACCAGCTTATCCTTAGGGCAAAAATCGCACTCCCCCTTTCGTGAGGGGTACAGGGCCTTCCAACAGGGCATGCCCAGCAGCTTTTCCACCCCGCCCCGGGAAACAGCACGGGATTCGTTGATAAAGAGGAGTTCGTGGGTATAGAAATCGTTGACGTACATTTCAACCCCCGCCTTATCAATCAGATTCCGCAGGGATGAATAGGCGTATTCCAGCCGCTTCTGGTAGACCCGCATCTTGATATGCCCCGCAAGCACCGAAAGTACCGCATCGGCGTCAACAATTTCCCGGTTTGTCAGCCGTATGGGGTGCCGCCGATCCAGCATGCCGATAAACGCGATGGGCTCCTGCTGTTCAATAAAAATGGGGATCATAATAAGGGTTTTGGCGGAAAACAATTCCAGAAACTTCGCGCCCAGCTGGGTTTTCCGGGACTTTAGATACACAATTTCCCCGGGTTTCGCTTTCAATTCCCCCATATCTTCTTCACTCAAATGCTCCGACAGAACCAGGGTTGACTGCAGCCCCGCCTCGGGAGCGCGATAATGCTCAAAGAGGTGAAAAACCTTGGCATGATCCGCCTCATACACGAAGCCGCCGAAAAACCCGAAAAAATCGCAGGTATCCTTTAAAATACCCGAAATGGACTGGTTGGGGTCCTTGTACGCGCTTAATTGTCTGAATATCCTGACAAACAGCTCACTTTCCTGTTCGCCAATCGGTAAATCCGTTTCCACCAAAGCTCCTTACCCCAGTCTACCACTATACTGCCGATTATACCACATGGTATGGAAAATTGGTATAGTTTTTTTTATTGCATTGGCCTATAATAGTAAACCCATGTTTGGATTCCTCATAAAGAAAACCTTTTATGATCTCTGGGACAACCTCTTCAAGGTAGTCCTGCTGAACCTGGTATTTCTTGTCTTTTTTGTTGCGGCGCTCCTCATTCCCCCCCTGTTTGAATCCATCCCGTCACTATCCCTAACACTTATGGGGCTCGGCATAGTATGGTGCTTTGTCTACCTTTCCGGCGCCGCCCTGACCCTCAAGGCCCTATCGGATTACCGTTCCTTTGGGTTTGCGGACTTCCTCGGCAGCCTTAAATCCGCCTGGCCCGCAGGGCTCCTCTTAGGCATCCTTTTTCTTCTGGGATTACTCCTGGTAAGGGTGATTATCCCCTTTTATTTCAGCATGGAATCCTTTTTCGGACTGCTTCTGGGGACCCTCCTCTTCTGGACCCTGCTGGTAGGAATCCTGGCCCTGCAATTCTACTTCCCTATCCACTCCCGGCTGGATACCAAACTTCCCAAAATTATCAAAAAATGTTTCATCATCTTCCTTGATAACACCCCCTTCTGTATCCTCACGTTTCTCATCTCCCTGGTAATCCTGGTAATTCCCCTGCCCCTGCTCTTCCCCGGCCCGGCGGGCCTTCTTCTCTTTCTTGATGAAGCCCTGCGGCTCCGGATTTTTAAATACGATTGGCTTGCGGCTAACCCAAACGCGAACCACCGGAAAATTCCCTGGGATGCTTTACTTTTCGAAGAGCGCGAGAAAACCGGAAGCCGGACGCTGAAGGGGCTGATATTTCCCTGGAAAGATTAGCGGAACCGAAAAAAAAGGCCGCCGGAAATCAAACCCTTGGTCCGACCCCGGCAGCCTCTTTATCTTAACCTTAGGCTCTATTATTCCGTAGTTGTGGGAGGCCACGACACGATCGGTGAGGGGGACGCCGGCTTAGAGGCGGGCTTTGGCGCAGCTTTTCTGGGCGCTCTTTTGGCGGCTGCTTTGGGGGCCTTCTTTGCGACAGCTTTTTTAGCCGGGGCTTTTTTAGCGGCGACTTTCTTGGCAGCAGGCTTTCTTCCCGGCGTTTTTTTACCGGCGGGCTTCTTCGCGGCAGCCTTTTTTGCCGGGGCTTTTTTGGCCGGAGCCTTTACGGCTTTGGACACAGTCCTGAGAATGGCGGCTTCGTCCTTGTTCTTGGCTAATTCGGCCAGATCAAAGGCGGTTTGAAGACCAATCCAGTATTCAGGGGTTCTCCCGAAATACTTGGAAAGACGCTGTGCGATTTTAGCGCTGATCGGCAGCTTGTTGTTGATCAGTAAACGGGCGGCGGAAGGACTGAGTTTGATTCCTTCGGCTAACTGGGTAATAGAGAGATTGTACGAGTCCTGCTGAGCTTTTACTGCGGCCCCGGGGGTTAGTACGGCTTTTGCCATTTGACACACTCCTATAAAAATGTTTGATACGCTAACTATATAGGGAAAAATTTATTTCGTCAAGCAAAAAGTATAAGTATTTATACTTTCCAATTGAAAAAACGCAAAATTAGACAGTCTTTCTATCCCTTAGCATTGCTGGGGCCTCCGGGACACCGTTTTTCGCCAAATAACCGTGGCGGAGATTCGCAGGGGGTCAAAATTATTCTTCCCGTTGATGTTTTCGATTAGTGAGCGGGCGGCCAGGTAACCCCGTTCGTAGTTGGGAACCGCCACCGTAGTAAGCCCCAGGGCTTCCGCCCGTTCACTGTTGTCAAAACCTGTGACCGCCACATCCTCCGGCACCTGGCAGCCCCGTTCCGCAAGGGCGCGGATGACCCCGATAGCCATATTGTCGTTGGCACACACCAGTATTTCCGGCAGCCGCCCCGCAAGGTGCAGGATAGTTACCGCCTGATACCCGCTTGCTTCCGAGTAATCACCGGAAAAATAGTTTTCCCGGCGAAGGGGAATATGGTGTTTACTTAACACATCCGTATATGCCTGGAACCGTTCCCGGGTATCCCCGGAGTATTCCGAGCCGCCGATAAAAGCGAAGTCACGGTAGCCCCGCTGTAAGAGGCCCTCCAGTAATTCGGTCATGGCGGTATAATTGTTAATCACCAGGCTTTTTACGGGGGAGTCCGGCAAGATACGATCCAGCAGCACCAGGGGATACCGTTTCCGGGCGGCATGACGGATAGTTTCGTTACCCATACGGTCGTCCAGGATGATACAGCCGTCGGTAAGACCGTTACGGATGTACTTTTCGCAGGATTTTGCGGTACACATCAGGAGATCATAGCCGTTATCCCCGGCATAATCGTTGATCCCCTCAATAAGCTTGAGGTAAAAACACCGGTCGAAATCACTAAAGTTAAAGAGGATGGTCCGGTTCCGGCCTGAGGTAAGGCTTCGCATTTCCGCCCGGGGACGATAGTTCATCTCATTACAAAGCTGCACTATCCGTGCCCGGACCACCTCCCCCACGTTCGGTTTGTTATTCAGCGCATTGGAAACCGTGGAAACCGAAACTCCCGCCGCCGCCGCTATATCTTTAATACCAATCATCGCACTCTTGCTACCTTCACGCTGATAATATATAACTATTTTGGTTATATATATATAATACCCAATGACGACTCATTATGTCTACGAGGTCTTCATGGCTCTTCACTCTTTTATACGAAAGTGTTAAAATTTCTCCATGCGTATTGCACTAGCCCAGATAAATTCCACCATCGGCGATTTTTTCGGGAACCGGGAAAAGATACGGGCCGTTACGAAAAAGGCCCGGGACGAACAGCATGCCGACCTGGTTTTGTTTCCGGAACTGGCGGTCTGCGGGTATCCCCCTATGGACCTCTTGGATCAGGACAGCTTTGTGGAGATGAACATCCGTACCCTGCACATGCTCCAGCGGGAACTGCCGGCGGACATTGCGGTGGGCCTTGGCTTTGTGAACCGGAACCCCTATGTCCGGGGCAAGTCCCTGGTGAACGAATACGGCGTCCTCTTGGGTGGGAAGCTGGCCTTTGAGCAGATCAAGACCCTGCTCCCCACCTACGATGTGTTTGACGAGGCCAGAAACTTCGAGCCCTGCCGTGAATGGTCCGCCTTTGAGTACAAGGGGGAACGCATCGGCTTTGCTATCTGCGAGGATGTGTGGCGGGAAACGGATATCCCCGGTACCAGCTACATCCGTGACCCGGTGCGGGAACTCCTGGACCGGGGGATCAGCCTTCTCTGCGTGCCCTCCGCCTCCCCTTATGTGGCGGGCAAACTCAAGGTGCGCCGAGCCCTGGCGGAGCGCATCAGTATCCGGGGCAACATCCCCCTGGTTTACATCAACGCCGTGGGGGCCAACGATTCCATCCTCTTCGACGGCCGCTCCTTCGTGATTGCCCCCACCTCGGCGAATAACTACCCGGTGCAGCTTGACGCAAAAGCGTTTGCGGAAGACTTAGTCACCTGGGATTCTGCGGTTAAGACGGAATCCTCGCTCACCATCCCTAATGCCGGCAGTGATGATACCCGTTACGAACTGGATATGCTGGAAGAGGGGCTGGTGATGGGCATACGGGACTACATGGCAAAGTGCGGCTTTAAGCGGGCGCACCTGGGGCTGTCCGGGGGCATTGATTCTGCGCTGGTAGCGTATCTGGGGGCCAAGGCTATCGGCCCGGAAAAGGTTGTCTGCTTTAGTATGCCCTCCCGGTTTTCCTCCCAGGGTTCCAAGGACGACGCAGAGGAACTGGCGGAAAACCTGGGCTGCCGTTACGAGGTGCTCCCCATAGAGCCGGTGTTCGAAAGCTTCCTCTCTACCCTGGAGGGGGTCTTTGAAAAGCGCCCCTTCGATATCGCCGAGGAAAATCTCCAGGCCCGTATCCGGGGTTCCCTGCTCATGGCCTACTCCAATAAGTTTGACTCCATGCTCCTCACCACGGGAAACAAAAGTGAACTTGCTATGGGCTACTGCACCCTCTACGGCGATATGAACGGCGCATTGGGCGCCATCGGTGACCTGTTCAAGACCGAAGTCTTTGCCCTCTGTAAACGCATCAACGAGCGGGCTATCGTTGCGGGCGGAAAGGCTGTCATCCCCGAGGCGATCATCACCAAGCCTCCCTCGGCGGAACTGCGGCCGGATCAGAAGGACCAGGACAGCCTGCCCCCCTACGAAGTACTGGACGAGATCCTCAAGCTCTACCTGTTCGAAAACCTTTCCAAGGACGAGATCGTTAAACGGGGCTGGGAGGAAGAACTGGCGGGGCGCATCATCCGTACCGTGGCGCGCGCGGAGTTTAAGCGGCGACAGGCGCCGCCGGTGCTCAAGGTAAGCCCACGGGCGTTCGGGATGGGACGGAGAATGCCCATTGCACGGAGTGTGTACGAGATAGGGGAGCGCAATTGAAAATAATCCGGCTATCATTGTTGTTTCTTCTTGGCCTTTCCCGGTTAGCCGCCCAGGAGGCGGGCATTGAACTGCCCGGTCAAACGGTATTAAAGAAAATATTCAACAAGCCGGGCATCGTTAAAACCGAGGTATCCCAGGAAATGGGGGACGATAAAATCCGGTGGATAGAGGTGTATACCGATGCTCATATCGCTACGGATGTTCCCCTGGATAAGCTGCGAAGGGCGATTCTGGATTTTGATAATTACCCCCGGATGTTCAAGCGGAACCAGAGCATCGCGGTGATCCGGGAAGATGGTAGGATTTATAACGATATGACTATGGGTGCGGAGTTCCTGGGTATTTTTTTTCTCACCACCTACCGGGTAGAGATAATCGAATTACGCAATACCCCCGAAGAATATGTCATTGAGTACCGCTTTGTTTCCGGTGACGGCAAGATAAAGGAGTTCTATGGCCGGTGGTATCTGGAGAGGATTCCCCGGTCCGAGGGCGGAAAGGACCAATACTACGTCCGTTATTACGCTTCCAGCACCGTGATCCGTAAATATCCCCTTCAGCGGTTTATCATGTCCCTGTTTATCAACAGCGAGAGTAGGGACCTGCTGGAGCAGTTCATAAAAACCGCCGGTGAGTACCCATGAAGCTGACCGTCCTTGGTTCCGGCACCTCCCACGGAATCCCCGTAATCGGCTGCTCCTGCCCGGTTTGCACATCCCCTGACCCCAAGGACAACCGTATGCGGGCGTCTCTTTATATTGAAGGTAATGACGGGAAACGGGTGGTGATTGATACCGGGCCGGATTTTCGGACCCAGGCATTGCGGGTGGGGCTCAAGTCTCTGGACGCCGTATTTCTAACCCACGCCCATGCGGATCATGTCCACGGCCTGGATGATGTGCGCTCCCTGAGCTATGAGCGGGAGATACCGGTTTACGGGAACGCAGAAACCTTGGGGGAGTTGAAAGAACGGTTCTCCTACGTCTTTCGAAACACGCAAAGGGGCGGCGGGAAACCCCGGATCAGCCTAAACCCGGCAAGCAGCCCGGTGCAAATCGGCGGCCTTACCCTGACCCCTATTCCGGTTAAGCACGGGATACTGGATATCCTGGGCTGGAAAATAAGTGAAGCCAAGGCTCCCTTCGCGGTGTACCTCACCGATACCAGTTTTATCCCCCGATCATCCCTGGACCTGATAGAGTCGCCGGAGTACCTCATTGTCGGGGGACTGCGGGTGCGGCCCCATGAGACCCACTTCTGTTTTGAAGAGGCCCTGAGTGCGGGAGCGGACATCCATGCCCGCCATGTGTACCTTACCCACATCTGCCACAGCCATTCCCACCGGGAAATCGACGCTATTTGCCGACGGTTCCGGAACATGGCCGGAAGTCCGGCGGTGATGGAACCGGCATACGATCAGATGGAACTCCTGTTGTCTTAATAGCCTCCGGGGGCCGCCGCGCCGGTATGCCGGCGCCTGCGGTAGAGGCTGCGTCCCCTGCCGCAGAGGCTGCGTCCCCTGCCGCAGAGGCTGCGTCCCCTGCCGCCAAACCGTCTATTGCACTAGGACATAAGAATTCGGGCCACCGGCAATTACTGAGCAAGTATGCGCCGGCCCTGTCCTCATAGCCTTGTATAGGAAGGCTTTCCCAAACATAATTATAGGAGAGGTATGCGTGTATGGGGTCATCTTTTAAGCCTGAAGAATTAGCCGAGTTTGCCCGTCACTATGGGTTTCATTATGATAGTGTCGATTCGGTACAACTGGTACGGGATATCCGTATTGATATGGAACGGGGCTTGCGGGGGCAGAGTTCCAGCCTCCCCATGATTCCCGCCGCTATCAGTCCCGTGAATCAAATCCCTGCAGGAAAAACCGTGATTGCCCTGGACGCGGGGGGTACCAACCTCAGGGCGGCCCGGGTGTTTTTTGATGAAAACGGCAAGGGTACCGCCCGGGGAACCCGGAAGGCCTCCATGCCCGGTACGCAAGGCCGGGTAAGCGGGGAACAATTTTTCGACACAATCGCCGATGTTACGGCCCCCCTTCTTGAGGAGGGCGGCGATATCCAGGGCATTGGGTTTTGTTTTTCCTATCCCATGGAGATAACCAAGGAAGCGGACGGGATACTCCTGGCCTTTAGCAAGGAAGTGGATGCCCCGGAGGTGATCGGCAAGTCCATAGGCCGGGGACTCCGGGAAGCCCTGGCACGGCGTAAGGTGCAGGCCCCGGACAAGATTGTCCTTCTCAACGATACGGTGGCCACCCTGCTCTGCGGTATGGCGGAAATTAAGGGCGACGGCCCCGTAATCGGCTTCATCCTGGGGACCGGATTCAACACCGCCTACCCGGAAAAAAGCATCCCCAAGACCGGCTTCTACTCCGAATCATCCCCTCAAATAGTGGTCTCTGAGACCGGTACCTTTGCTCCCCGCTACCGGGGATACCTGGACCGGGAATACGATGCCACCACGAAAAACCCCGGGGTCTATACCCTGGAAAAGGCCACCTCCGGCGCCTACCTGGGCCCCCTCAACTTCCACATACTCAAACAGGCCGTTAGGGATGGTGTCCTGCGCTTTAAGAAGTCCGGCGAATTCCTTTCCTGGCCCGGTCTGCAAACCCAGGACCTCAACACCTTTTTGAGCGCCCCCCTTGCGATGGGGGGCCCCCTGGGCACACTCTTTGGCAAGGATGAACGGGACGCCCTGGCCTCTTTCGTCTACCTATGCTCCATCATTACCGAGCGCGGGGCACTGTTTTCCGCAGCGATACTTGCCGCCACGGTGGAACACATGGACGCGGGATACGATCCCTTCGCCCCGGTGCGGATAGCCGTGGAGGGAACCACCTATATGCGCTACCGGGGTATGCGGGAAGCCCTGGAATCCTACCTGCACACCATGCTGGTTTCCGCTAAGCCCCGGTCCTGCGTCATAGCGCCGGTGGAACAGGCGTCGCTCCTGGGCGCTGCGGTAGCGGCATTGACGGAGTAAAACACTCAACATGCCGGTACCGCAGTAGCATATCCACAAACTCCCGGTTCCCCATGGGGGGTTCCTTAAAATAATAAAGGTGACTCCCACATCCGCAGTCCGAGGAACCAAATTTAGGAATGCCCTTCCCCCCCAGCTTTGCAAGGTCCTGTGCCAGATCACACTCCAGGTTCCGGTAGGACATGATGGGCAGTGCCTTTATCTTTCCCGCCCAGGGGGTAAGGTAGTCGAAGTGCCAGTGTTTCTGTTTCCGTTCCCTGCGCAGGTGCCGGTTAATGCGCTGGGACAGGTTCTTCCGGGCAGACCCGGCGTAGACATACCAGCCCGCCTTAAACCGCATCGTCCCCAGTGCGCCCACCTCAATGTCCCGGCTGACCGGCAGTTCCAGGAGCATCAGGTAGTTCCCGCCGTTACGTTCCGCCAGCTCTCCGTGGGAAAGGTCCACCGGCAGGGCCGGAACGGTCAGCACCGTCCGGCCTGACGAATCAGAGCGGAGCAGGGCGGCGTGGATAGTCACTGCATGGCCGAACTTGCTCAGGGCGGCGGCGAATTCCGGGTCCGTATGCAGGTTGGGGATGAACACCGCAGGATCACTGTGGGTGATGACGAAGAGCACATGGCAGTGATATCCCAGGGCACTCAGTTCCGCCAACTCCTCCAGGTGCTTCAAAGCCCTACCGCTGGGGGCATCGGGAAACATGGCGACCCCGTATTCGATGAGGGAACAGGCTTTGACCTCCACCAGGTGCTTCCGCTTTTTGGCGTCGATGCAAAGGAAGTCGAACCGGGAATCCCCCAGGGTATATTCGGCTTTGATTTCCTTGAGACCCGGGATGATTTCTTTAAGGATGAGTTCTTCCGCCGCCTTATTTGCCCGGGAGGAAAAAAGCGGGGCCACGGTGTCCCGGTAATAGAGGCCCACCACGGTCCAGCCGGTTTTTGCGTTGGGATTGTCCTCCTTCCGCTTCTCCAAAATCAGCCGCGTGCCGGGAAACACAAATTCGATAAGCCGGCCGGGGTTGGGGCAATGACAGGCAATCTCCTCACTTCCAACACGGGCGATAATCAAAAAACGGTTGGGACGCCTGACAAAAACCGCTTCCCGATCATTCCGAAAAAAGTCCACCTAAGCTCCTGCCGAATGTTCCCGGCTCCCCACAATCACATCAAACTGGGTAGCAAGCATCCCGCAGAACATCAGGATAAATCCCAGGAGGGTCCAGGGACCCAAGGGTTCGGAAAGGATAAGGACACCACCAATGGCGGCAAAGACCCCCTCCAGGCAGAGGATGATCGAGGCGTGGGCCGGGGGTGCGTCTTTCTGGGCCACCACCTGGAGGGTATAGGCCACCCCCACCGAGGCGAACCCGCCGTAGAGGATGGGGACAAGGCCCCCCACAAGATTGGCGGCGGCAAGGGGCTCCATCCGCACCAGGGCAACGATGCAGGAAAGAATCCCGCAGCAGGCAAACTGCCCGGAGGAAAGCATGAGGGGGTCCACCTTCTTCACCAGGGCGTCGATCACCAGGACATGGAGGGTCCAAAACAGGGCGCTCACCGCAGTAATGATATCCCCGGGGTTAATGGAGCCGATGTTCCCGGCGGCGCTGAGGAAGTAGAGCCCCGTCAGGGTGAACACCGCCCCGACCCAGGTGGGCAGCCCGGTCTTCCTCCCCAGGAAGATGCCGAAGATGGGGACCAGCACCACATAAAGCCCGGTGATGAACCCCGAATGTCCCGCGGTGGTGTAGATAATCCCCACCTGTTGTAGGGATGCGCCTGCAAAGAGGCAGGTTCCCGCCGCCAGGGAGGAGAGGATAAGCCGTTTTGGAGAGGCGCTTGGCTGCCCTTCCGCTCTGGGTCCCGCCGCGGCCTTACGCCGTAAAACGAAAATCAGGGGAAGCAGAGAAAGGCTCCCCAGGAGAAACCGGATACCGTTAAAGGTAAATGGCCCGACATAGTCCATCCCGGTACGCTGGGCCACAAAGGCAAAGCCCCAGATGCAGGAGGTTAGGAGTAACAGAATATCCGCACGCAGTGCCCGTTTGTTCATAGGTGCGTGGTACCACACGTCATGGTGTTCTCCCTCAACAAAATTGATAAGTTCCACACAGTCTAATCCATGTGCCGTTGCCGTTGCAAGTATGCACTATAAGCTCCTCGCCGAAAACACATCGTAGGGGTCATCCCCCTGCCGCCGGTGCTGGATGGCCTCCAGGATGTGAACCGCTTTGATGTCCTCCTGCCCTTCCAGGTCCGCGATGGTCCGGGCCACCCGGAGCGCCCCGTGGTAGGACCGTCCGGAGAGGCCCAGTTTTTCTGCGGCGGTGCGGAAAGCCGCCTCCGCATTGCCGCTAAGGGAGCAGAACAGGTCTATCATGCCCGTGGACATACGGGCATTCCGTCGTATTTCTGTTTTCTTGAAGCGTTCCCGCTGTAGTTCCACCGCCGCCAAAACCCGCCGGGCAATAACGACGCTGCTTTCTCCATCCGGTTTGGCCATCTGTTCTATCTCCGGGGAGGCAGCCGCCACCCGGAGTTCCACCCGGTCCAGGAGGGCGGCGCCGAATTTGCGCCAGTAGCGGCGTATTTCCTCGGGGCTGCAGAAACAGCCATGACCCCCCTGGTTGGAACGCATGCCCAGACGGCCGCAGGGACAGGGGTTGGCCGCCAGGATGAGCTGGAAATCTGCGGGGAGCCGCACCGGCCCATCGGCCCGGGATATGGTTATCACCCGGTCTTCCAGGGGTTCCCGCAGGGATTGGAGGACATTGGCGCGGAATTCCGGGGCTTCGTCCAGGAAAAGCGCCCCGAAATGGGCCAGGCTAATCTCGCCGGGACGGACGGTTTTGCCGCCCCCCAGAATGCCCTCGGCGGAAGCGGAATGGTGGGGGGAACGGAAGGGGGGATGGCTGATGAGGCGGCCCTCGGTTTCCGCGAGGGTACGCCCCGCCAGGCTGTGGAGCCTGGTTACCTCAACGGCCTCTTCCGGCGTCAGGGGGGCCATGATGGAGGGCAGCCGCCGGGCCAGCATGGTCTTCCCCCCTCCCGGCGGGCCGAATACCAGGATGTTGTGCCCCCCGGCGGCGGCGATTTCCAGGGCCCGTTTGTACCGCTCCTGCCCCCGGACTTCGGCAAAGTCCCCCCAACCGGATTCGTCCGGTGGGGAGGGCCGGGCTCCACTGCTTACCATGATGCCGGTTCCGGCGGTGTTGGAGGACTGCGTGATAGATTGGGGCAGCGAACCGGTTTCCAGCCGCAAGGCCAGGATATGGGCAGCCTCGGCCAGGGTAGCGGCGGCAGCGAAATGGCCGGAGACCAGGATTGACGCTTCTCGGGCGTTTTCCGCCGGGACGATGAATTCCCGGATACCCGCCTTGAGGGCCGCCGCCGTTGCCGCCAGGACACCCCGGACCGGTCGAATACGGCCGGATAGTTCCAGTTCCCCCATGACCAGCAGTTCGGCTTCTTCGGTATCGGGCCTGTTCGCACCGGAGCCGGATTGGGGGATGAGTCCTGCTGCGGTCATCACCGCCAGGGCTATGGGCAGATCCAGGGAGGCTCCGTCTTTCCGCAGCCCTGCGGGAGCCAAATTGATCAGGACCCTATCCAAGGGAAATTTGAATCCCGAATTGCGAAAC
>BNUX01000053.1 GCA_025997675.1 Spirochaetia bacterium
GGTTGGAAGGAGCCCTGCACGAAGATCAAGAAGATCAACGGGGTAACCGGTTTTGTGGGCGCCCCGGCGGACAGGAAACCCCAACCCCTGAGCGGGGATGAGGCCCGTGGGCTTTTGCAGAAGTCCGGGGAACTTAAGGGTGAACGCCCGGCCCGCGCCCGGCAGAGTTTTGCCCCTGGCGAACCGGTTAAGATCATCGACGGGCCCTTTGAGTCCTTTACGGGGACCATCGAAGAGGTCAACCAGGAAAAGAACAGGCTCAAGGTCATAGTCGGGATATTTGGTCGTAATACACCGGTGGAGGTTGACCTCCTCCAGGTGGAAAAGATATAGCGAGAGCGTGGGAGTTTCCTTCAACGGAAACGATACTACCACAAAGGAGTTTTCATGGCAAAGAAAAAGATTGCCACCCTTATCAAGTTGCAGTGCCCGGCGGGAAAGGCCACACCGGCTCCGCCTGTAGGACCTGCATTGGGACCCCACGGGGTCAGCGCGCCCCAGTTCGTCCAGCAGTTTAACGACAAGACGAAGGCTATGGAGGCGGGGCTTATCATACCGGTGGTCATCACCGTGTATACGGACAAGTCCTTCACCTTCATCCTCAAGACCCCCCCTGCGGCGGTCCTGATCAAGAAGGCCATCGGCCTGGAAAAGGGTTCCGCAGAATCCCACAAGGTCAAGGTTGGGAAGCTGCCAAAGGCGAAGTGCGAGGAAATCGCCAAGCTGAAGATGCCGGACCTGTCCGCCAATGATGTGGCAGGGGCCATGCGGATCATCGCCGGGACCGCCCGGTCTATGGGTGTGGAGGTGGAAAAATGAGCCGGGGGAAAAAATACGTCGAAGCCTTGAAGAAGTACGATGTCGCAGCCTCCTACCCTTTAAAAGAGGCGGTAGAGAAGGTTAAGACCCTGGCCTTTGCCAAATTTGACGAGACCGTGGACCTTTCGGTGAAGCTCAACCTGAAAAAGAGCCAGTCCGTCCGGGACACGGTGGTACTTCCCCATCAGTTCCACGCCGAAAAGCGGATCCTGGTGTTCTGCAAGGCGGAAAAAGAGAAGGAAGCCCAGGATGCGGGGGCCACCTATGTGGGAGCCGAGGACCTGATCGATAAGATCAAGGGGGGCTGGCTGGACTTTGATGTTGCGGTGGCCACCCCGGACATGATGAAGGACGTGGGCAAGCTCGGTATGGTCCTGGGCCGCCGGGGCCTCATGCCCAACCCCAAGACCGGTACGGTAACCTTTGACCTCAAGGGCGCCCTGTCCGAGCTGAAAAAGGGCCGGGTGGAATTCCGCGCCGACAAGACCGGTGTGGTACACCTGGCGGTGGGCAAGGTTTCCATGGACGCCGAAAAGCTTGCCGAAAATGTCCGTGCGGTGGTTGCCGAAGTTAAACGGAAACGCCCGGCGGACGCCAAGGGTGAGTTTGTGAACACCGTGTCGGTGTCTTCCACCATGGGCCCCGGCGTGTGGGTCGCAATCAAGGATGAGGAGTAAAACATGGCAATTGTTGCGAAAAAGATACAGGATGCCAAGACTAAGGCCATAGACGAACTGAAGGCGGACTTCTCCGCCGGTGATACTGCGGCCCCGGATTTTATCTTTACCGATTACCGGGGACTTACGGTGGAGCAGATCACTAATTTACGGAAGAATCTCCGGGCCAAGGACGCCAAGTTCAAGGTGATAAAGAACAACTTTGCCCGACTGGCTTTTGAGCAGCTTTCCGCGCCTGCGGAAGTGGCCGCATATCTTTCCGGCCCCACGGCGGTGGCCATTGCCCCCAAGGATGCCAACGAGGTAGCCAAGATCCTCCTGGATTTTGTCAAAGAAGCCCCGGTACTGAACATAAAGGGCGGCATGGTAGGCAACACGGTCTACGACGCCAAGCAGATTGCGGCCTTCTCCAAACTGCCCGGACGGCTGGAACTTATCTCCATGCTCATGTCGGTGATGAACGGCCCGGCCCGGAACCTTGCGGCGGCCCTGAACGATGTCAACGCCCGGCTGGTGCGGACCATCAAAGCGGTGGGGGACAAAAAGGCCGAAGGCGGCGCGGCGAGCGCATAATTAGTAATTAACCCGTCAGGCTTCGATAGTAGAGTTGCCGTTCCTGTCGGGATTTACCGGGTGATACCGGAAGCGCATCCGTATGGGTGTGTTAGTTCGTTTTTTTGAGGAGAAGATAATATGGCACTTTCTACAGATGAGATTTTGAACGCGATTAGTGAAATGACCGTTCTCCAGGTGTCCGAACTGGTTAAGGCCATGGAAGAAAAGTTTGGTGTTTCCGCCGCCGCCCCCGTTGCGGTTGCGGTGGCCGGCGGTGGCGCCGGCGCGGCTCCTGCCGAAGCTGCGGAGGAGCAGACGGAATTCACGGTGATTCTTAAGGCCTATGCTGATGACAAGAAAATTGCGGTTATCAAGGAGGTCCGGGCGGTGACCGGTCTTGGTCTCAAGGAGGCAAAGGATCTTGTTGAGGGCGCTCCCAAGCCCCTCAAGGAGAATGTCTCCAAGGATGAGGCCGCTAAGATTAAGGAACAGGTCACTGCCGCCGGCGGTACGGTTGAAGTTCAGTAAGGTATTTGGGGAAAGTTCATTTTTTCTCACGGTGGGGCTTCCGGCTTTTTAGCCGGGGCCTTGCTTTGTTTTCAGATGGGGGTAAGGTATGGTAAAGGCAAAGGCAATCACAAAGCGCACATACATCGGTAAGGACATACGGGATGTGATGGATCTTCCGGATCTTATTGACATCCAGCTCTGTTCCTATGAACGGTTTCTCCAAAGGGAACGGCTCCGGGCGAAGGAAGCTCCGGCGGAACAGGGGCTCCAGGAAGTATTCAAAAACACCTTTCCCATCGAAAGCCCCAACGGTGATATGATCCTGGAATACGAGTACTATACCCTGGATGAGGGGGGTATCAAATTTTCCGAGCAGGCCTGCAAGGAAAAGGGTCTGACCTACGCGGTACCCCTAAAGGCCCGGATCAACCTGATCTTCCAGCAGACCGGTGAAATTCGTCAGAAAGACATCTATATGGGTGATCTCCCGGTCATGACCGAGCGGGGCACCTTTATCATAAATGGCGCGGAACGGGTGGTGGTTTCCCAGATCCACCGTTCCCCCGGCGTTATTTTCAGTCACGAGAAGGGTATCTATTCCTCCCGGATCATCCCCTACCGGGGTTCCTGGCTGGAGTTTGAGATTGACCAGAAGCGGGAACTGATTTTTGCCAAGATCGACCGGAAAAAGCGCATCCTGGGGACTGTTTTCCTCCGGGCTCTGGGGTATGAAACCAGGGAGGCCATTATCCGTGCCTTCTACAAGACCGAAATCCTGGAGGTGAAGGATGATAGGGAAACCCGGGAAAACTTTTCCGGGAGGATACTTGCCAAGCCGGTAGTCGTTGATGGCGGGGAAGGGGAGGAGCCGCGGAAGCTCTACCGGGCGGGGGAAAAACTGCATCCCCACAACATCGACGAACTGCTCAGTAGCGGCGTGGGTACCGTGGAGGTCATCAACTTTGAGGATAAGGACTCCCTGAACTCGCCCATGCTGATCAACTGCTTTGAACGGGAGGAGATCAAGTTTGTGAAGGAGGACCCCTCCCGGGACGAGCCTTCCAAGGATGATGCCCTTTCCAATGTCTACTCCATACTGATGCCCGGGGAATCCATCACCGTGGATGCCGCCGAGAAGGACCTCCTGGGGATGTTCTTTACCAGCAGGCGCTACGACCTGGGTAAGGTGGGCCGCTACAAGCTGAACAAGAAGTTTCTCCATGAGAAGGATGTCGAGAAGTGCCTGGATGACGAAGGTAACGAGGAGAAAGGTCCCAATACCTTAACCATGACCAAGCCGGACATCATTGAAACCATGAAGTTTCTGATCAAGGTCTACGTGGGGGATGAAAACATTGACGATATTGACCACCTGGGTAACCGGCGTGTGCGCTCTGTAGGGGAACTGATGGCCAATGTCATGAAGACCGCCTTTAGCCGGATGGAACGGATAGCGAAGGAACGGATGAGCCTGAAAGAGACGGACACCATCAAACCCCAGGACTTAATTTCCATCAAACCCGTGGTGGCGGCTATCAAGGAATTCTACGGTTCCAGCCAGCTTTCCCAGTTCATGGACCAGGTAAACCCCCTGGCGGAACTGACCCACAAACGGCGTCTCAACGCATTAGGCCCCGGCGGCCTTTCCCGGGACCGGGCGGGCTTCGAGGTGCGGGATGTACACTACACCCACTACGGCCGCATGTGCCCTATCGAAACCCCGGAAGGTCCGAACATCGGCCTCATCGTCTCCCTGGCAAACTATACCCGGGTCAATGAATACGGCTTCCTGGAGACTCCCTACCGGAAAGTGTCCGACGGGGTAGCCACCGAACATGTCGAATACCTTTCCGCCATGGATGAAGACCGTTACTACATCGCTCAGGCATCGGCAAAACTTACTACCGACGGCCGCTTTGCGGAGGAGCAGATTTCCTGCCGCCGCCAGGGGGACTATACCACCAGGGCGGCCCCGGATATCCAGTACATGGACGTATCCCCCAAGCAGATCATCTCGGTGTCAGCCTCCCTAATCCCCTTTCTGGAACATGACGACGCCAACCGGGCCCTGATGGGTTCCAATATGCAGCGCCAGGCGGTGCCCCTGGTATTCCCCGAAGCCCCCCGTGTGGGAACCGGTATGGAAGGCAAGTGCGCCTACGACTCCGGGGTGCTGGCCAAGGCCCGGCGGAGCGGCGCCGTGGTGCGGGTTACCTCCCATGTCATCATCATCAAGCCCGATGAAGGCGGGAAAAACGCCCCCAAGATTCCGGAAACCAACGCCGACGGCCTGGACGAATACCGGCTGGTGAAGTTCCAGCGGACCAACCAGGACACCTGCTACAATCAGCGACCGGTGGTCAAGGTGGGGGAGAAGATCGTAGCCGGTCAGGTCATTGCGGACGGGCCTGCCACCCGGAACGGGGAACTGGCTCTGGGGCGGAACATCCTGGTGGGCTTTATGCCCTGGAACGGGTACAACTACGAAGACTCGATATTGATTTCGGAGAAGGTGGTGAAGGACGATATGTTCACTTCCATCCATATAAAAGAGTTTATCACCGAAGTTCGGGAGACCAAGCTGGGGCCGGAAAAGATAACCCGGGACATCCCCAACACCTCGGAAAAGAGCCTGGACAACCTGGACGCCGAGGGAATTATCCGGGTGGGCGCCAAGGTGCGTTCCGGGGATATTCTGGTAGGAAAGGTAACGCCCAAGAGTGAAACCGAAACCACCCCGGAGTTCAAGCTCCTCAACTCCATATTCGGCGAGAAGGCCAAGGAAGTGCGGGATTCCAGTCTCCGGGTGCCCCACGGCATTGAAGGGACCATCATCGACATCCAGCGCCTCAAACGCACCGAGGGTGACGACCTGAACCCCGGGGTTGATGAAGTAGTAAAAGTGTTGATCGCCACCAAACGAAAACTGCGGGAGGGCGATAAGATGGCGGGACGCCACGGTAACAAAGGTGTTGTCGCACGGATACTGCCGGAAGAGGATATGCCCTACATGGAAGACGGTACGCCCCTGGACCTGTGCTTAACGCCGTTAGGGGTTCCGTCCCGTATGAACATCGGCCAGCTCCTGGAAACCGAGCTTGGCTGGGCAGGGTCCACCCTGGACGAATGGTATTCCGCCCCGGTGTTCCAGTCCCCCTCCACGGGGCAGATCGAAGACAAGCTCAAGGAAGCGGGGTTGCCCGTGACCAGTAAAACGGTGCTGCGTGACGGCAAGACCGGGGTGCCCTTTGTGAACCCCATCTTCTGCGGGGTCATCTACTTCCTCAAGCTCCATCATCTGGTGGACGACAAGATGCACGCCCGGAGTACCGGTCCCTATTCCCTGGTAACCCAGCAGCCATTAGGCGGCAAGGCCCAGTTCGGCGGCCAGCGGCTTGGGGAAATGGAAGTGTGGGCACTGGAAGCCTACGGCGCGGCCAACACCTTACAGGAACTGTTGACTATCAAGTCCGACGATATGACGGGCCGATCCAAGATATACGAGGCAATTGTCAAGGGCGAACCCTCCACCACGGCGGGGATCCCCGAGTCCTTCAATGTACTGGTACAGGAACTGCGGGGCCTGGCGCTGGACATGACCATCTACGACGCCAAGAACAAACAGATACCGCTCACCGAACGGGATGAAGAGTTGATTACGAAGTCGGGGAGTAATTTCTAAGGAGTGAACATGCGGGACATACAGGATTTCGATTCGATAATGATTAAGCTGGCCAGCCCGGAGATGATCCGGGCCTGGTCCTATGGGGAAGTGAAGAAGCCGGAGACCATCAACTACCGGACCCTGCGGCCCGAGAAGGACGGCCTTTTCTGTGAGCGGATCTTCGGGACCACCAAGGAGTGGGAGTGTTACTGCGGCAAGTTTAAGTCCATCCGCTATAAGGGCGTTACCTGCGACCGCTGCGGCGTTGAGGTAACCCACTTCAAGGTGCGCCGGGAACGGATGGGTCATATCGAACTGGCCGCCCCGGTGTCCCACATTTGGTACTACCGTTCCGTGCCCAGCCGTATGGGGCTTCTCTTAGACCTCCCCCTGGCTGCCCTGCGGTCGGTGCTCTACTATGAGAAGTACGTGGTCATTGATTCCGGGGATACGGACCTCAAGAAGAACCAGCTCCTTTCCGAAGAGGAATACTACGACGCACAGGATCGCTACGGTCAGGGCTTTTCCGCCGGTATGGGCGCCGAGGCGGTACGGACCCTGCTGGAAAACCTCGACCTGGACCAGATGGCCGTAGACCTTCGGCAAAAGATGATCGATAAGGGGGCCAAGAGCGACAAACGGCTCCTCAAGCGCATCGAAATCGTGGAGAACTTCCGCAATTCCCCCAACAAGCCCGAGTGGATGATCCTGGACGTGGTTCCGGTAATTCCCCCGGAACTGCGGCCCATGGTCCAGCTTGACGGCGGCCGCTTCGCCACCAGCGATTTGAACGATCTCTACCGCCGGGTGATCAACCGGAACAACCGCCTTAAGCGGCTCCAGGTGTTGAACGCCCCGGATATCATCATCCGCAACGAAAAACGGATGCTCCAGGAGGCGGTGGACGCCCTCTTCGACAATTCAAAGAAAAAGCGGGTGGTTAAAGGCGCCTCCAATCGGCCCCTCAAATCTATCAGCGATATGCTCAAGGGGAAGCAGGGACGGTTCCGGCAGAATCTCTTGGGTAAGCGGGTTGACTATTCGGGCCGCAGTGTTATTACCGTGGGGCCGGACCTCAAAATGTGGCAGTGCGGGCTTCCCACCAAGATGGCCCTGGAACTGTTCAAGCCCTTTATCATGAAGAAGCTGGTTGACAAGGATGTGGTGTACAATATCAAGAAGGCAAAGATGCTGGTGGAGGCGGAGACCCCCGAGGTCTTCGCCATCCTGGACGAGGTGGTGAAGGAACACCCGGTGCTCTTAAACCGTGCGCCCACCCTGCACCGGCTGGGTATCCAGGCCTTCGAGCCGGTCCTGGTTGAGGGCAAGGCTATCCGGCTGCACCCCCTGGTCTGCCATGCCTTTAACGCCGACTTTGACGGGGACCAGATGGCGGTCCATGTGCCCCTGACCCAGGCGGCACAGATGGAGTGCTGGACCCTGATGCTCAGCGCCCGGAACCTCCTGAACCCCGCCAACGGCAAGACCATCGTGTTCCCCTCCCAGGACATGGTTCTGGGGATCAACTTCCTGACCCGTATCAAACCCAATGCAAAACGCCCCGGTTCCGATAAACCGGATGCCAGGGACAGGATACCCCGTTATTCCTCCACCGAAGAGATTCTTATGGCGGTGGAGGCGAAGGCCCTGGACTGGGAGGCGCTTATCAAGGTTAAGCCCACCAAATTCCCCATCTGGGATAAGGCGGGCCGGGAATTCAAAACCGGCGCCGATGGGCTTATCGAGACTACTGCGGGGCGGCTGGTGTTCAACGAGGAAATGCCGCCGGAAATTCCCTTCATTAATTACGAACTCAAGGATAAGGAACTCCGGGCACTTATCGAAAGTGTCTTTGCCGAGAAGGGTTCCTGGACTACCGTAAAGATGCTGGATGTGATCAAGGCCACGGGGTACAAGTACGCCACGATCTTCGGGGCCACCATCGGGGTGGACGACATCGTGGTGCCCAAGGAAAAGCCCGCGATGATTGAAGATGCTAACAAGAAGGTTGAAGAAATCCAGCGGCATTGGCGGCAGGGGACCATCACCCAGGAAGAGCGGTACAACCGGGTCGTGGAAGTCTGGTCCAAGACCAACGAAGATCTGACCAACATCATGATGAAGACCCTGGAAGCGGACCGGGACGGGTTCAACTCGGTCTATATGATGGCCAACTCCGGCGCACGGGGAAGCCGCAACCAGATCCGCCAGTTGGCGGGGATGCGGGGCCTCATGGCCAAGCCATCCGGCGATATTATTGAACTGCCCATACGGTCCAACTTCAAGGAGGGCCTTTCGGTTATCGAATTCTTTATTTCCACCAACGGCGCACGGAAGGGGCTTGCCGATACGGCTCTGAAAACCGCCGAGGCGGGTTATCTGACCCGGCGGCTGGTGGATATTGCCCAGGACGTGGTGATCAATGAGGATGACTGCGGTACCATCAACGGTATCAGCTATTCGGCTATCAAGGACGGCGAGGATATCGTGGAACCCCTGAGCGAACGTATCGTAGGGCGCTATACCCAGGAGTCGGTCAAGCACCCCATCACCGGGGAACTGATAATTGATGTGAACCAGGAAGTTACCGAGGCGGTTGCCGAGGAAATTGAGAAGGCCGGGGTTGAGACCGTGTCTATCAGGACGGTGTTTACCTGCGAGGCCAAGCACGGGGTCTGCCGCCATTGTTACGGGCGGAACCTGGCCACCAACCGGTCGGTGGACATTGGGGAGGCGGTGGGAACCATCGCGGCCCAGTCAATCGGCCAGCCCGGAACCCAGCTTACCATGCGGACCTTCCATATCGGCGGGGCCGCCACCAAGGTGAGCGAGGAGAACCGGACCTTCCTCAAGTACGCGGTATATATCAAGGAAGTGAAAGGAAACTATGTGGAGCTTTCCGATGGCCATTGGCTCTTTACCCGTAGGGGGTATGCCTGGGTCAACAAGGTGATGAAGGAATACAAGCTGGAAGCCAAGGATCATCTCCTGGTGGAAGATGGGAAGAAGATCAACCGGGATGAGCCCCTCATCAAACGGGGGAAAGAGGAAATAAAGTCTCCGGAAATCGCCTTTGCCCTGGTCCGGGAAAGCGATGCGGGGAAAAGTCTATACCTCATCGGTCCGGACCAGAAGATTGAAATCAGGAACGGTTCCGATTTTGTGGTGAAACCGGGGGAGGTTGTGGCTGCCGAAAAGACCATCGCCACCTTCGACCCCTTCTCGGACCCGATCATCGCCGAAGCCTCGGGATATGTGAACTACGAGGATATTCTCCCCGGCACTACCCTCAAGGAAGAACTGGACGAGGAAACCGGGAATACGGAAAAGCGGATCATAGAATATCAGTTGGCAGATAAGCAGCCCCGGATCTTCATCACCGATGATGAGGGTAACGAAGTGGCTTCCTATTTCCTCCCCGGTGGGGCCTATATCCAGGTGGATGAATGGGTTGTCCCGCCGGATGATCCCGAGGGGCGTCCCGCAGAGCGGACTAAGATTAAGGCCGGGCGTATCATTGCCAAGACCCTGAAGGAAAGTTCCAAGGCTATGGACATCACCAGTGGTCTGCCCCGGGTGAGTGAACTCTTTGAGGCTCGCAAGCCCAAGAGTCCTGCCGTCCTTGCGGAGGTTGCGGGGACCGTCTACTTTAAGGGTATTGTCAAGGGCAAACGGGTGGTGACCATCCAGGACGAATTTGGGAAGGAATATAAGCATCTGATCCCCATGACCAAGCGCCTGCAAGTTCGGGACGGGGATACGGTGGAGGCCGGTGAAGCCCTCTGCATGGGCGCGGAAAATCCCCATGATGTGCTCCGGATCAAGGGTGAACGGGATCTCCAGCGGTACCTGATGGACGAAATCCAGCAGGTCTACCGTCTCCAGGGGGTAAGCATCAACGACAAGCACATCGGGGTTATCGTCCGGCAGATGATGCGGAAGGTGGAGATCGTCGCCGTGGGGGACACCAGGTTCATCTTCGGCTCTATGGAAGACAAATACAAGTTTCACGAGGAAAACGCCCGGGTCATTGCCGAAGGCGGCCAACCCGCCATTGCCCGGCCCATGTTCCAGGGTATTACTAAGGCCAGTCTGAACATCGACTCCTTCCTGTCCGCAGCGAGTTTCCAGGAAACTACCCGGGTGCTCACCAATGCGGCTATCGCGGGAAAGACCGACTATCTCCGGGGCCTCAAGGAAAACATCATCATCGGCCATCCCATACCGGCGGGTACCGGCATGAAGCGGTACCGGGCGGTCAAGCTCTTCGATGAGGATCAGCAGGACCTGGATGTGCAGATGCAGGAGGTTCTGGAACAGCGGCGGCTGGAAAAGGCCGCCGAGGAATTGGCGGAGGAAGAATTTTCACCGGAAGTGGATGCTTTGGCGGAGGTTGAGGCAGAAGTGGATGCGGATGCGGAAGTGGCGGTTGAAGCGGAGGAAACCGAGGAATAGAGGGCTATTTGCCTTCGAAACGGGAGAGCCGTGCCAGAAAGGCACGGGTCCGTTCCAGCCGGGGATTGTCTATGACTTCTGCGGCGGGTCCCTCTTCAATAAAGGCCCCCCCGTCCATGAAGAGGACCCGGTCGGCCACTTCCCGGGCAAAGGGGATCTCGTGGGTCACTATGACCATGGTCATCTTTTCTGCGGCGAGGTTCCTGATCACCTTGAGGATATCCCCGGTTAGTTCCGGGTCCAGGGCGCTGGTGGGTTCATCAAAAAACAGCACCTCCGGGGCCAGGGCCAGGGCGCGGGCTATGGAAACCCGCTGTTGCTGCCCCCCGGAAAGTTCGCAGGGGTAGCCCGTTGCTTTATCTTGCAGCCCCATCTTTACTAATAGTTCCCGGGCGCGCCTTTCGGCTTCCTCAGCGCTCCGGTGGAGTACGTGGACCTGGGCTTCGGTGATGTTCCGTAACACGGAAAAGTGGGGGAAGAGGTTGAAGTTCTGGAACACCAATCCTAACTTGAGGCATATCGTTCGGAGGGATGCCACCGGGGCATATACGCCGTCCCGTACCATATCCTTGCCGTCCAGGGATATGCTGCCGCCGTCCGCCAGTTCCAGGTGGTTTATACAGCGCAGCAGGGTGGATTTTCCCGAGCCCGAAGGCCCCAGGATGGCCACCACCTCTCCCTGATTAACGGTAAATGAAATATCCTTGAGTACCTGCAATGCCCCGAAGGATTTTGAAAGCCCCCGGACTTTAATAATTTCCATTCAGTTTCCTTTCATGGTACTAAGAATAATAGGAAAGCTTTTTTTCCCACGTGGTAAATGCAAAGGACACCACCCAGTTCATGATAAAGTAAAAAAGCCCCGCCACAAAGATGGGGGTGGTGGAAAACTCCCGTGCCGCCGCGTTCTGGGCCGCATGGAAAAGTTCCGCCACGCCGATGACCTGGGCCAGGGCGGTATCCTTAACCAGGGTGATCACCTCGTTCCCCGAGGCGGGCAGTATCCGCTTGATCACCTGGGGGAGCACAATCCGGAAGAAGGTCTGGGGGTTTGTGAAGCCCAGCACCTTGGCCGCCTCGTACTGCCCTTTGGTAATGGATTCGATGCCGCCCCGGTAGATCTCCGCAAAGTAGGCGGCGTAGTTCAGCGCAAAGGCGATGATCACCGCAGTAAACCGGTTGAAAGATAAAAAACCTAAGGACACCGCAAAAGTGTCGACCAAAAACTTGTTGAGATACTTGGGGGCAAAGTAGATAAAGATAAGCTGCAAAATAAGAGGGGTACCCCGCATGATCAGCAGATACAGGTTGATGATAGTGCGGACCACCCGGTTTTTAGACATCCGTCCAAAGGCAATCGGCATCGCCAGGGGAACCGAGAAAAGCAGGGTCAGAAAAAACACTTCCAACGAGATTCCCGCCCCCCAGAGCATGATGCCGATCATTTTGATCATACCGTGGTACTACTTTCCGATGATGGAGATATCGGCGCCTAACCATTTGGTGGCTATTGCAGCAACGGTTCCGTCTTGTGTCATGGCTAAGAGGGTTTCCCAGACTTTGTCGGCCAGGGCCTTGTCGTTCTTCCTGAACCCGATGCCGAATTCTTCTTCCCCCAGGGTTTCGGTGAGAATGCGGAAGTCCTTACCTGAACGGTTGATATTATCATTGGCTACGACGAGGTCTATGACCACCGCGTCTATCCCGCCGACATCAAGATCCATAAGGGCGGTGAGAAAATCCTTATACTCGACCACCTCTTTAAGGCTCGATTTAAATTCGGGCGCATCCTCGAGGGCGTCAACCGATGAAGAACCCGCCTGGGTCCCCGCAGTTTTTCCCGCCAGGTCCTTCAGTGTCTTAACCGGGGAGTTCCCCTTAACCACGATAACCTGGGCATTTTTGAGATAGGGGGGCGTAAAGGTAAGGGACTTTTTCCGCTCATCGGTGATGGTGAAGCCGTTCCAGATACAGTCGATTTCCCCGGTATTCAACTCCTGTTCCTTGGCGTTCCAGTCTATGGGCTGGAGCTTGAGGGTCACCCCCAGCCGCTTGGCGACTTCCGTAGCCAGGTCGATGTCGTATCCCACAATCTCGTTGTTTTCGTTCCGGAAGCCCATGGGCGGGAACGAGTCGTCCAGGCCCAGAACAAGGACTTTCTTGTTCAAAATATCTTGAAGGGAATTATCCCCTCCCGCCGCTGCGCCGTCTTTTTTACCGCCGGCGAACACCATCCCTGCCCCAAGGAGCAGGCAAAACACCGCAATTCCAATCCGTTTCATTTTTTTCCTCCATTTGTTAAACGTGCTCAGACTTTACCCCATTCCGTAAAAAATGTAAACTGAAAACCCCATGGTTTACGAAATAGTGGTCGCCGATCCCGCAAAAAACATCACGGCCTTTGTGCTGAACCCGGTTGCCGACCCGGCGGAACGGGCCGCCGCTGCCAAGGCCCTGCTTGCCTTTCCCGGCCTGGGAGCCGAACAGGTGGGGTTCGTGATCCCTCCACCGCCGGGGGAACCGGGCCGGCGGTGGCGCATTGAGATGATGGGGGGCGAGTTCTGCGGTAACGCCGCCCGCAGTTTCGGCCTGTATGTGGCCCGGTGTCAGGGATTGAAGGGTCAGGTGCAGGTGGACATTGAGATCAGCGGTATGAAGGGAAGTGTGCCGGTGCGGGTGGATGTGGAGGCAGGGTTGGCGGAGGCGGCTATGCCCCTGCCTATTGCCCGGGAAATCCTCCCATACAAGGGGGTGGATTTACCGGTCTATGTGTTTGAGGGCATCACCCAGGTGATAGCCCCGGGCATCAAGCCATCGGAGCAGGCCTTTTATGCGATTAAAGCGCTGATGGACGCCGGTCGTCCACTGGATGCCTTGGGGGTCATGTTCTGGGATAGCGCCGCCGGTATAATGACCCCCGCCGTGTATGTGTATGCCACGGAGTCCCTGGTTTTTGAGTCAAGCTGCGGTTCCGGGTCCGCCGCTCTGGGAATCTGGGCAGCCCGGGATATGCCGGATGGGGAGGCGCGCCTGGCACTGAACCAGCCGGGCGGGGTGATAGAAGTCCGGGTGAATAAACGGGGTGGGGAAGCGTCCGGTGTTTCTATAGGCGGGCCGGTTTATTTCCTTGACGCCCCTTCTTCCTCCGGCTAAACTAAAGAAAACGAGGGACCTGCCGGCATGGAACTGCGGATACGCAAAAGCCAGGAAATCTATATCATTGATGTTCAGGGTGAACTGGATCTTTATAACGCATACAAGTTCAAGGAACTCCTGACAAAGATGCTTGAGAAAAAGATAGAACGCTTCATCATTAATCTGGATGAAGTCGAATATATTGATTCCAGCGGCATCGGCGCCCTTATTTACATTTCCTCCGCAGTCAAAAAATCAAATTTGAAGCTCGCCATAACCAATATTCACGGCTCGGTACAAAAGGTCATGGAACTTACTAAATTGACGGGCTACTTCCCCATCGCGGCTACCCTGGATGAAGCGATGAAGATGGTTGGCGCTTAGACACGGCCGGAGAGGAATTGTGCGTCCGCTATGGCGGCGGCCTCGGCGTCATCATCGGTAAAGGGCTTACCGTAGATAAACTCAAAGAGAAAGCGAATATCCTCCGGGGCTATGTCCAGGAATTGGCAGCCGAAGTAGTTGGTGGTCCGGTCGGTGAACCGGCGGGCTATCCGGGCGGCGGCATTAATGGTCCGCTTGGGGGTGTGGAGGGTAACCGCAAGCTCCTCATCCGGCAGCATCGCCGAGGTGAGGTCCGAACTGGGGTAGGAAAAAAGCAGCCCCGAGGCGCTGATGTCGAGCATGCCCCCCGTAAAGGGTTTGTTTGTTAAGATCCCCGGAGCAAAATAGCCGTTTGTCTTGAGGGAAGCGGTAATGGACCGGGCGAACAGATAAAGGGTGTCCAGGTTCTCCTTCGTCAGGGGGGGGAGGTCTTCCTTGCCCTTCCACACATGGATATAGCCGATTACGTATTCCAGAAAGAGGAGGGGAACCCGGGCTTCCGAAAAGATCCCCCGCTCAGTTTTTGAGCGGATATACCGGGCGATGGCCTCGTTAATGTTTTTCTCCCCTATGCCGACGCTTTCCAGGTACCGTTTGAACATATCCTCGGTTACGAGCCTTTTTTTAGGGTTCGGGTCTGTGCGGGGCAGGAAATCCTTTGGGGAGGGCAGAAAAATAGTCTTGCCGGTTCCCGCCAGGATCCGCTCCTCCGTAGTGGTGGGGGGCTTATCCTTAAAAAGTACCAGCCTATACGCGCCGGAAAGCTCCTTGACCCAGGTCCCCATCCGGACGATAAGCCCGTTGAAATCCGGGGGTGGGTTTTGTATACCATTGGTGAGTTCCCCGGACTCGAAATCCGCTATTTTGGGAAACGGAAGGGCGTACCGGTCATCCCCCTTGAGGGAAAATTGTACCTTTAAGTCCGGCGGATTTACCACCCGGGAATGGGACCGGTTCAGATCCTTATACAGGTATTCCGGCGCTTCCGCTACGATATGATTTTCCCTGATGGCTTTAATCTCCACCGCAAAGGTGATGACCTTTGCGTTATATCCAAAGATGAGATGCATTCTTCGCCGGGGCTGCAGTCCCGGTATGGGGCGATCCGCCAGGAGGAACATCTCCTTGTCCGTAGGCCTTTCTATCCGCAGCACGTATTCGGTGCGGTTACGTAAAAAAGTGAGGGGAAGCTGATCATCGTAGAGTATCTTGAGAAAAAAATCCTTTTCAATCCGTTTGATCGGTGTTGCCATAGCATCTCTCTAAAAAAATCGCTCGTAGGGGGAAAAATCAAACTTGTAGGTATTCATCCCCTTTTCGGACAGGGCCCGCGCTTCCTCCACCAGAATATCCTCCATCTCCCATTTGTTTTCCCTAAGCCTTAGGTACAATTCTCCGGCCACGCTCATATCCCGGCCGATAAAACGGAACAGGAAGGATGTGGCGCCGTCGGCCTCCTCCCGCCCTCCCCCCAGCCGGAACTGCTGCGGGCCTATGGACTCCAGGCTCGTAAATACTTCCTCGGTCAGGAACGTCGATTCCCGGTTTCCCGACAATACCCCCTGAAGCAGGTTCCGGGCATACCGGTAGGCCCCTTCATCGGCCAAGCCCCGGCCCAACTCCCCAATAACCGCATCCCGTGGATACCGGGGCGATTCATCCCCTCTTTGGGGCTGCCGCAGGGCCTCGGGGACGGTATCCACCGCCTCCTGTGCGAATAATAATACCATAGAAAAACAAAAAAGTATACTAATTTCCACCAATTTTTTCATAATTTGTCCACTTTACCCCTCCCTACAAGGTACCTCAATGGGGAAGGAAAAGTCAAAGGGATGAACATTGAGTTTAAATCCGGTCGGCAACAAGTTGAATCCGGTCGGCAACAAGTTAAATCCGGTCGGCAACAAGTTGAATCCGGTCGGCAACAAGTTGAATCCGGTCGGCAACAAGTTGAATCCGGTCGGATACAAGTTGAATCCGATGGGATACAAGTTAAATCCGATGGGATACAAGTTGAATCCTATAGGATACAAGGGTGGACAGGAGTTATCCCGGAAGGATAGTATTACCCAATGGGGAAGGATGTTTATGCAGCGCTGAGAACCGGATACACGGATCCCATACGGGATGTGCTGTGGGGACATATCTACCTTACTCCGGAACTGGCGGCCCTGACCAAATCGGAGCCCTTTATACGGCTCTCCCGTATTTTCCAGCTCGGGCCTGCCTATATGGTCTATCCCGGGGCGACCCATACCCGGGGGGCCCACTCCATCGGGGTGTACCATCTGGCCCGGCGGCTCCTCCTCTACCTGGCGGAACGGGGCGCCGATGCCTGGCTCACGCCGGGCGGGGCCGTCTCCTTCCTCTCTGCCGCCCTGCTCCACGACCTGGGCCATTTTCCCTACACCCATTCCCTCAAGGAACTTCAAGGGAACCGGAGGTTCCCCCTGCGGCGGCACGAGGCGCTTACCGCGGAAATCATTCTCCGGGAGCCTATCAAGTCCCTGATTGGCAAGGCTGGGGGCGATCCTGCCCTTACCGCCGCCATCGTGGACACGGAGCTTCCGGTGAGCGGAGGGGCTTCGGAGTTGACGTTTTACCGAAAGCTTCTGTCCGGGGCGCTGGACCCGGACAAGTTGGACTACCTGAACCGGGATGCCCGGTACTGCGGGGTCCCCTACGGCGCCCAGGATGTGGATTTTATCCTGAGCCGCCTCTACCCCGAAAGCGAAAAGGGGGTTGTGATTGATAGCCGGGGGATTCCCAGCGTGGAGTCCATCCTTTTTTCAAAGTACCTGATGTACCGGGCGGTCTATTGGCACCCCCAGGTACGTTCCGCTACGGGAATGGTTAAAAAGGCCCTCCTGGGGGGTCTTGAAGAGGGCGTCCTTACGCCGGAAGACCTCTACGGTCTGGACGACGCCGGACTCTTTTCCCTCCTGGGAAGCCGTTCCCACCCCCTCTTTCACCTGGCGGAAAAGGTCAGGGCCGGCCGGTTTTACGCTTTTGTAGCGGCATTTCCCTTTGACGAGGGCCGGCACGGCGCTTTGCCGGATATAAGCCTGCGGTCCGGCTATGAAGAAGCCCTGGCTCTGGAACTTTCCCTCCCCCCGGAGGCAGTACTCATTGATGTGCCGGAACCCATCTCCTTTGAGACCGGCCTCTACGTTGCCGATGAAGCCTGTTATTTTGCCGAAAGTTCCAGCGTGTTTAAGCCCGGAGTAGTGGAAGGTTTGGTAAAATCCTTACGAATCATCCGGGTTTTTGTGGACCCTGACCATGAAAGCAAGGTATTGCATAATCGCAAGAAATGGTTAAATTTAGTATAGGTGCTACGGAGGTTTGGAATGGAGATACACAATACTACCGAGGAGATCGTTTTTTCTACGATAAAAGACATGTGCGCTTCTATCGAGAAAGAGGGTAACAGCAACAATTTTTGCCTCTGTGATCAGTGCCGCATAGACGCGGCTTGTTTTGTCCTGAACCGTATTCCTCCCCATTACATTATCTCCAACCGGGGCGCCGCCCGGATTGATCAGGGAGCGTACCGGCAACAGAAGGATGCGGACGTTGTTTCCCTGGTCTATGAGGCCCTCAAGCGGATCAGCCATAACCAGCGCCCCCATGCCGACCATACCGGGGGGACGGCCAGGAAAGTTGTCCAGGGGCCGGTTTTCAATATTCCCACTATTATCGGCAGGGCCTTTAACGGCGCCAATTTCTCCCCCCTGGTGGATGCCCGGGTGGAACTCCGGCGGGAGGGGAAGCTGGCGGAGATGAAGAACAGGAACTGGCAGAACCCCTGTACCCTGGTGGAGAATATCCAGGGTACCTTCACCTTCTGGCCCGAATCTATCTCTGCCAAGGAGGCGGGTATCCGTAAAAACTTTGAATATTCCATAAAAATTGAAGCGGCGGGCTTTGAAACCCTAAGCCATTTCTTTGAAGTCCCGGTGTTAAGTGAAGCCGGGGATGCCGAATCCTTTTCCATGAACCGGACCCTCAAGCTGCCGGATATGTACCTGTTCCCCCCCGGCGGGGACGAGGATTAGTCGTTATAGGGGCTTTTTCGGAGAGGGGGGACTCGAACCCCCGACAGCCAGTTCCCAAAACTGGCGGCTTAACCTCTAGCCAACCCTCCGTGGTGTTTACTATACGGGATTTGGGGGTGGTGGTCAATTGGAGCCCCGCCAGGCCTTCACCGAGTTAAGGTACTCGATCGCCCGCAGTCCGTCTGCGGCGCCGGACCGGGGCTGCCGGGCAGGATCGTGGTAACAGGCAACGGCGTCTTCAATCATATCGGCAAAATACCCCGTCTTTCCCTCGAAGGTATCGCCGGTCCTTTTCAGGGAGCGGAATCCTTCGGCGTAGGGGCTTTCGGCGCTTTCCCAAACCTCAAAGATTCCGTTTCCGATACGCAGCCGGCCCAGGGCGCAGGAAAACTCCAGTTCGAACACCAGATGATCCCGCTCCGCTCCAATTTCCATAAGGAAGGGGATACGTTCCGCCGGCCGTTCCAGGTACCCCTCCAGCCATGCGGTCCCGGTCCGGCTGCCCAGCCGGGCGCCCCAGCGGCGCCGGTGGGAAAGGGACGCCCCGGTCAGGAACATGGCGGCGTCCGCCAGATGGGTACCGTCGTGCCAGAACACGTCCAGGAGCCGCCGTGTTTTGCCCATATAAAGCACGGCCCGCACACTGAGCAGGGGGCCCAGCCGTTCCGCATCCAGGATGCCCTTCGCCTTGAGGTAATCCGCAGAGTAACGTCGTTCGTGGTTGGTTAGTATTCGTGTGTTGCCCTTGTGGTGAAGGGCCGCTATCTTTCGTGCAGCGGCGATGGTATCCGCCAGGGGCTTTTCGCAGACCACCACCGGAACCTCATGACGGGCGGCAAGCGCGCAGTAATGGTAATGGCTATCCGGATAGGTGGCGATGTGGACTATCCCCGGCCTGTGTTTCGTAAGCATGGTATCGGCATCGGCATAAACCGGGCGATGCCAGCGTTCGGCAAAGATACGGCGGCGGTCCGCGTCAAGGTCAGAGCCCGCAGCGATGGTACAGAAGGGGTTTGCCGCAATAGCCCCGGCGTGGGTGCAGGGTTTTTCACGGAGGGCATCGTCCTCCAGGAGGCTGGCGATGCGGCCTAAACCGATGATGGCAACGGGGATTTTTTCCATCTTCTTATATTATCCTGCAATTCATTCCCATTATTTTTGTTAATGATTTCTTAATCATCAAATATATTATTTTTTGTGAATATTTTCAACGATAAATATTCTGCCATTTCTTTAAAATGTTTGTCTTCTGCTATTATATTTAAATTATTTTGTAGACAATTTTGTGCTATTATTAAATCTGTTACACCGATATTATTATATCCATGTTTAAAGTTTAGCAATTGAATATCTTGCAATTCTTGCCAGTTAATTTTTACTACATATCTTGTAATGCTATTTAATAATTCCTCCAAATGTATTTCTTTTTTATGCCTGATTGAAGGCAATAATTCAGTCAATATTAAATCATTGGTACAGGTCATATTATTATATATTAACACTTTTATAAATTGATATGCCTTATTTCCCTTGAAATATTCTATCCATGCCGATGAATCTATTAAAACGTGGTTCATCTTTTTCTCATTGCCTCAAGATCGAGTTCCAGATCAATTTTACCGAAATAATCCGCCAGTTCTTTGATCCTTTCCCTTTGTATTAAGTTTTCTAACGCCGTTCTAATAACATCCGTTTTAGTCTGAATTTTCGTTATTTCCATGGCATCCGTGACCAATGTATCAGGTAATTCCAAAGTGGTTCTCATAAATACCCTCTAATGCGTATAATACCATAAACCAGTCTGCATTTTCAAGTGTTTTTATACATATATACCATATGGAAGAAAATAACCGCAAAGGGCACGCGGCAAAAAAAAAGAAAAAAGTACTTGATTATTTGATCGGCTTACGATATAGTATTAGATTATCGGGGTTTCTGGTGAAGCCCCACAACGATGCCTTGGGGGTCATGTTCTGGGATAGCGCCGCCGGTATAATGACCCCCGCCGTGTATGTGTATGCCACGGAGTCCCTGGTTTTTG
>BNUX01000054.1 GCA_025997675.1 Spirochaetia bacterium
CCGTAAGCACCATGGAGATAGCCGAGGCCAGGGGCCAGTTCCGGGCCTTGGTAAGCTGGTCGGCGATAACGTTCCCCAGCATATAGGAATCCTTGCCCCCCACCAGGAGGGGCACCGCGTATGCGCCGAAGATGGGGATGAAGGTAAAGAGCACCGCCGTGTAGAGGCCGCTTTTGATATTGGGGAGCAGCACCCGGAACACGGACTCTGCCTTAGTGGCCCCCAGATCCCGGGCGGCTTCCAGGAGGGAAAAATCGAATTTGTCGATGGTGGCGAACAGGGGCAGGATGGCGTAGGGCAGGTACATATAGACCAACACCAATACTACCGACCCCTGATTGTACAGAAAGTTAATATAACTATCGATAAGCCCAATCCGTATGAGCAGGTCGTTTAAAAAGCCGTTGTTCCCCAGGATGTTCATCCAGGCGAATACCCGGATAAGGAAGTTTGTCCAGAAGGGGATGATGATCAGTAGCAGCAGAAAGGTTTGGTTTCTGCTCCGCGCCATGAAGTAGCCGCAGGGCAGGGCGATGAAGATGGTAATAAAGGTGGCGATAAGCGCGGTACCCAATGTACGGAGGGTGATGATTACAAAGCTGGGATTGCTCAGGTTCCGGTAGGCTTCCAGGGTGAAGTCCCCCATGGCCACGCCGCCGTAGAGGCCCTTCCGCAGCACGCTGTAGAGCACGATGATTAAGAGGGGCGCCAGAAAAAAGACGGTGAACCACACCGTCATGGGCGCGGTGTACATGGGGCCGAAATTACGCCGGATGGACCTGGCGCTCACGATTCTTTAACCCCGACTATGTAGCCGTCGTGGGCGCTCCAGGAAATGTACACCGAATCTTTCCAGACAATATCGGGACCCTCATCGGAATACTTGGCGTGCTGTTTAATCACCCTGATAAGGAATTTATCCTTGACCTTCACGTAGAACTTGGTTTGAAACCCCGAGTAAATGGGCTCATCGACAAACCCCTGGAAAAGGTTGATGTCCTCCCGGGTGGTGGCGGGCTTGTCCGTTGAAATAAGTATCTTTTCCGGCCGGATGGTAAAGCTCACCCGCTGCCCGGGTTTGACCTCATCCACGGTGGTCACCTTGATTGCGCCAAGCTCGGGGATGGCAAGTTCTACCATATACTCACCCTCCACCTTCTGAATAGGCGCGACGGAGAGGATCTCCCCGTCAAAGAGGTTGGTCTCCCCAATGAACTTGGCCACAAAGTCCGTGGCGGGGCTTTCGTAGATTTCGTAGGGGGTCCCCACTTGGAGCACATCCCCCTGGTTCATCACCGCGATACGGTCCGAAACCGACAGGGCCTCCTGCTGATCATGGGTAACATAGATGAAGGTAATGCCGATCTTGTCGTGGATCTGGTCCAGCTCAATGAGCATGTGCTGCCGCAGCTTGGCGTCCAGGGCGGAAAGGGGCTCGTCCAGGAGCAGCACCCGGGGCTCGTTGATCAGCGCCCGGGCAATAGCCACCCGCTGTTTCTGGCCCCCGGAAAGCTGGTTGGGCTTCTTATGGGCGTGGCCCTCCAGTTGGACCAGTTTGAGGTAGTCCCGAACCTTGGTTTCAACCTCCTCCTTGCCGGCCTTCCGAATCCGCAGGGGGAAGGCCACGTTCTCATAGACCGAAAGGTGGGGAAAGAGGGCATAGTTCTGAAAAACCGTATTCGCCTGCCGCTGATTCGGGGGTAGGGGGAGCACATCGGTCCCGTCAAAGGTGACGATACCCGAATCGGGGCTCTCGAAGCCCGCAATGATGCGCAGAAGCGTGGTTTTTCCGCAGCCCGAAGGCCCCAGGAGGGAAAAAAACTCCCCCCGCTTTATCGAAAGGCTCACCTCATTTAAAGCCCGAAAGTCATCGAATAACTTTGAGACCTTTTCGATACGTACATCGCTCCCTTTCAACCCCGCTCCTCCATACTAAGGTTTACAATGCGGGTTTTTATGGGGTATTGTCAATACAGCAACGGAGGCTGCCATGTGGGTTCTATACGCCCTATTATCCGCTCTTTTTGCGGCGCTGACGTCGATTTTGGCCAAAGTCGGCATGGCGAACATCGACTCAAATCTCGCCACGGCCATACGCACGGTGGTGATACTGGTCCTTTCCTGGGGCATCGTGTTTTTCACCGGGAAGCACCAGGAGATTCCCACCCTGAGCCAGAGGAACCTGCTCTTTCTGGTTTTGTCCGGCATCGCCACGGGCCTGTCCTGGCTTTGTTATTTCCGGGCCCTGCAAATTGGGGAAGCCGTCAAGGTGATCCCCATTGATAAGTTCAGTGCGGTGATTGGGATGACCCTGGCGGTTATGGTGTTAAAGGAGGCCCTTACGGTTAAGTCCATTATCGGCGGGGCTCTGATTACCATTGGAACGATTGTTCTGATTTTATAAAGTACTGTTCAGCAGCGAAAAACATGTTTTTAGCAGCGATAAACATGTTTTTAGCGGCGATAAACATGTTTTTAGCAGCGATAAACATGTTTTTAGCGGCGATAAACATGTTTTTAGCGCCGAAAAACATGTTTTTAGCGGTGATAAACATGTTTTTAGCGCCGAAAAACATGTTTTTAGCGCCGAAAAACATGTTTTTAGTCACGGGTCCTACCGCCAATACCCTCCGGCGGTGGGGGGTTGTTTTTAAACTTGCACCCGTCACGAATGGCGGGTGCGTTTCTTCTTCTCAATTCAAAAGTTTTTGGCACATATCAAAAACCACCGCTTCAAAATGATCGAGGCTGATTTTTTCGATCTCCACCGGAACTTGGGTGAATTCAAAAAACTCGAATAATTCTTCATCGGCTATTTCAATCACCCCGGTGTCAAGCACAACAATTTTTTCAAAGGAACCGAAATTTGCCCGTGCATCCGCATCATCCCACGCGTGGCCCTGTTTATATATTTCCCGCCAGAGACGCAGGCCGCCGGATGTTAGATAATAAAAATTACCCTGTGCATCCATCTCCTGTTTCTTTTCGGGACCTAATAATATCGCCGCACAGTTTGCCGGTTTTGGGTAAATTGAACCCGTCGCCCTGGCAACTTCCGCCATATTCGTATGACACATGCTGCCATACAGTAACGCCGTTTTCCGGTTGTTAAAGGACGCAAGCCCTTCATTAATTGCGGCTTCCAGTTTTGGTTCACTGACATCCAATCCGGCCGGCAAAAACTTTGCAGAAATTTCTTCACCGAATTTTTCTTTCAACCGGGGCAGTATGTGTTCCAGTTCCCCTTGAAAAATACCGCAGGACAATATTGGCAAGACCATAATTTCCCCCCCCGTTAAATTAAAGCCTCAGCTTTCGTTGCGGTAAAAACAAGTTGTTTGCCCTTTGCCTCCGCAGCGCCGGTCAGTCTATACCCTTTCGGCTTTCCATCGAACATGGTTGCACCCACAACCCAGGCATGGTTGTTTACGGACAGGTTTTTCCGGGTTTGCTCCATTTTATAAATGCCGAAAATCACCGTATCCCCTGCCGCCTCACCTTTTCCGGCAACAATGGGGTGCGGATTACCGTCAGTACCAATTGTCACCAACGACAAAAATGCCGTTCCCTCAAGCACCTGCTTCACATCGTCATTAATAACCATCTTTTTCTCCTTAAAAAGTATTTGGCAGCGCTCTTGATATGCTACCTGATTGTATTATGCTACCTAATTCGGGAAATGTCAATAGCAAATTCATACTAAATCCAAAAAAATTACCTACTTGACAAAAAAATGCGGGCATATTATACTGACTAGGTATGGAAAACATGACTGCCGAAACTATCTGCACCGATAAACCCTGTGCAAAATGCCCCTGCATGGACTTTTGTCCATTGGACAATGCAATGCGCATCATTGGGGGAAAATGGAAAGTCCCTATCCTCTGCGCCCTGCACCAGGATGGCGCAACACGATACAACGAGCTAAAACGGAAAATACGCGGCATTACCAACACCATGCTTGCAAGTTCGCTCAAGGAACTGGAAGAGGCGGGACTCATAAGCAGAACGCAATTTATGGAAATACCGGTGCGTGTTGAATATGCAACAACCGACTCATGTAATGCGTTATTGCCTATATTGAATCAACTTGCCCATTGGGGCGTTAGTATTACTAACTAAAACGCATACCGCATTCCTATCTTTACAAAACTGTTGTCCCGGTATTGGCCGAGTTGGCCATCCTGGTCGCCGCCAAAAATACCGGAAGAAAACTCAAGCTGTATATCCTTAATTGTCCAATAAATCCCCGGTATAATGAGAAAATCCTTGTCCTCAATGCCGTAGATGCCCGTAGCCCGGACTTCAAGTTCGTCACGGAGGAATTTTTTTGAAACTACCGCAGTAATGCGGGTCGTCGTTATATCGCTTCCGGCTTCGGTATCCAGCAGGGGATTTTCTGATATTTCACCGTGCATCAACCGGATCGATTCGTTACATTGCAGGTTCAGATTAATGCCCCAAAAAAGATCGCGGTCGAAGCCCAGGGACCAGAGGATTGCAGGGTTTTGTACCGCCCCATTATCCCCGGCAAAGTCGTCGGTGAGGTTGGCGGCGGCTTCCGCCCGCAGATTAAAGCCTGCAATCACCTGGGCGTAATCAATGCCGATTTGATGATACCGGTTATAATCAAGGTCGATTCCGGTAAAAGTTACCTGTGTGGATGGTTGATACATCCGTCCGTAAAAATACTGGGCGCCAAAATCCACAGGCCCTATGGTCGTGGTAAAACGGGCGCCGGCCTGGGCATATTTTAATTTTCTCAGTTCATCATCTGAAGGAACATTAAGGGGTAGGGGAGAGGCGGCTGATTGTGCCCAGCGGCCGGTTTCGGCAAAGCGGTGGGGCGCAAACCAGGGCAGTACCACCGCTTCTAGTTTTGAAAAAGAACCGATACGGTAGGATCCGTGGATCAAGGGCCGGGGGAGTTTAATTTTCATGAGGTCGGTCAGATTGACAAACTCGGAATAATCGAAGGGGTTTATCACATCCAAAGGGCCATTGCTGTCCGCCTTACCCCAGGTAAGTTTACGCAATCCCCCTTCGATTTCAAAATCCCCAAAGTATGCCTGGAGATACGCTTCATCAATGGAGAGCACGCCGTCTATAAAATCTTCTTCCGGTGCCGAAACATTCAAATTGATTACCGCTTTAGCAATGGTGCCTTCAGCCTTGAAGTTTAATTTCCCCTTGAATTTGATATCCAGGGCGGTATCGGAGGGATCGTCCAGTTCCTTGACATAACTCAATAGTTCCACGCCGGCTTCACCGGATACCGACAGGGCAAACGGAAGGGAGCTGCCGCCACGTCCGGCGTCCCCTTCATCGGCGATATCGCCAAAGCCGAATTCCTGCGCAGCGAGGGGCAATGACGCCGGCAACAGTAATGCTAATGCGTATGAAAAAAAACGCCCCTTCATCGCGCCCTCCCGGTTTCAAGATAGGCGGTGGTAAATACACTTTCCGGTATGGGATCGTCATATTTGATGATGTCCATGTAGATAGTGGTGGCGGTTCCGGCGCTGACCGTCCGCACGGTGATTTGGGTGGGGGTCAGGCGGCCTTGAATATCCTTAAGGGCGCCGCTTTCCATCACCTTAAAAAGATCCCCTCGACGGTCATACATTTCGCTTTGATAATTGATGTGGGTGCTTTTGTCTATCCACGAAACTATTTTTGAATACTGAAAACTATCGTCCCGGGAAACGGATTGAATAACATAACAATCGGCGCCCTTTAGCTTTTCTTCTCGTAGGACAGTATAGGTGTCTTTTTCGACCGCGCGGTTTGCAGAGGACATATCATCGTAGGAAAAATCGGTCCCCATGAAATTACCGCCCCCTTCGGATGCCGCGATACGGCGCACCTTCCCGAGATTCGGCAGAAAGATCCACCGGTCGCCATCCCCTGTAGATTTTTCTATGGTGAGAAACCGTGTACCCTTTACCGTTGCCGGACTTTGGAAGACGATAACCATGCGCTCGTTTCCCTGGGCATCGTCCTTGGCGTACTGGTCAATGACGCGCTCGGTGGTGGAACCGTTTTTAGCGGTAATCACCATGCGTGAACGGGAAGAGGTGGTAGCCGCTTCGATCCGGTCCCGGGAGGCGCGGACGATGGCTTCGGCGTCCTGTGCGGACAGTGATACTGCGCAGCAGGCAATGGCGGTAATCAACAGGATGGTCTTTTTCATTTTGGTACTCCTTGTAAGTTTGATCCGTAAATAAATTTTGGCTTGATTAATGTAAGCAGTGCGGGGATAAGGGTCAGGCTTAATAATGCGGTGATGATCATTGCGAGGGCAACCAAAAGGCCCATATCGGCAATCATATTGAAGCGGGAAAAGGCCAGCACCCCAAAGCCGCCGCCGACGGAAAGGGCGTTGATGATAATCGCCTTGCCGGAACTTTGAAAGGCACGATGCAAAAAAGCATTTTTATCGGCTGAACCGGCGCCGGCGAGGTATTCCCGCTTAAAGCTATCCATAAAATGGATCGTGTAATCAATGCCTATGCCTACTATGAGGCTGGCAATAATAGCGGTTCCAATATTGAGCTTGATACCCAGGAAACCCATGATCGCAAAATTGAAGAGAATAGCGAGCACAATTGATGTGCCGCCGATTAAGCCGGCAGCCAGAGATCGGTTTGAAAGGGCAATAATAATAAACACCATCAGGACGGAAACAGCAATGGTAATTAACTGGGAAGAAACAACCAAATCACTGATTGCTATTTCCAGGGATGCGCCGCCGCCTACGGTAAAGCGTACCGTATCGGGAAATAATTTTTCCCCATAGGCCTTAATGGAATCAATCACCCGTACCGTATCGTTGCGGCCAAGGGTGCGCATCTGCACATCGGATCGGATCGCCGTTGGTTCAATGGGGTCATTGGAATAACCGGTGTCATCGCCGGACAGTAATACTAAATAATTGGCAATAAGCTGTTCCAGTTCGGCATCGGTTGTTTTTCCGTATTTTTCAGGGGATTTGGGAATTTCATAATAGGCCATGCCCTCGTAATTCGTCCGCCGTTTGAGTTCCCGGATCAGATCATTGGCGTTCATATCCACACCGGCGCCTGCCGCAGAATCAAGCAGGGCGATGAAATCCATGGTTGACAATTTCTCCGTATTTTCTTCATTCTCCTTCACTTCCGGAATATCAATTATTGACGGCTCTTCACCAAAGAAACCAAATCCGAATTCACCGCTATCGTCATCGTCAAATTGCACTGCGGATGCTTTTATTCCCTCCGGGCTTTCATCTACGTTAAAAACCTGGTTGATCCGTTTTATCATATCGGTGAATCCGGCTACTTTCCCGACCATGGGCTCCCGTTCCATGAGGGTTGCAGAAAGTTCATCCATTGCGGAAAGCACCTTTGGGTCAAGCAGGGCCGATGTACTGTCCGCCTCAAGCGATATGGTTACACTTTTTGACCCGCCGAATTTTTCACGGATAAATTTGTCGGAACGGGCGATATCAGATTCTTCATCAAAATATTCAACAACCACATTGTCAATAATAAGTTTGGAAGTGCCGTACAAGGCAATTCCCGTCAGAATAAGGATGGAAAATAATATGCATCCCTTTCTTTGTACCAGCGCAAAAAACCATTCACCGATTTTTGTATCGAAATTGTTTTTTTGCAGGCGTTCTTTTTTAACTTTTACCGGCAGAGGTCCGCTGATTAACAAACAGGCGGGGATTAAGGTGACCGCCATAATAAACGCAGCGAGGACGCCTATTGAAGTCATGACGCCGAATTCACGCATGGGAACAATCGGGGTAAAACAAAAAGAAATAAAACCCGCAAGGGTGGTCAGCGCGGCAAGAAAAACCGGTTTTGAGAGGCGCCGCAGTAAAGCGAATATCACCTGTTTGTGTTCTTCCTTTGTCAATGCCCTTTTGTTTGTTTCCGCAAGATAATGGGTTACAAGGTGAATCCCGTAGGCGCTCCCCACCGCCATGAGCATCACCGGAACCACCATCGCAATAAGCGAAAGTTTCATACCTAAAAGCGGCACGATGCCGACAGACCAAATGGTTGCAATCATTACCGTAAGAGAGGGAAGGATAACCCCCGATGCGCGGCGGAAGGAAAAAAACAGTACCCCCAGCAGGATAACCACAACCATGGGAATAAGGAGAAAAATATCATCGGTCATGGCTTCGGTTACCGTGGCGCTTATCACCGGCGTTCCGGTAACATACACGGCGGCGTATTCACCAAACATTTCCCGCGCCCTATCACGGACCTTATAGAGGGTCGCAATAACCTCCGGTTTTCCGGCATCCGTCTGGGATACATCAATGGGTATCAGAATCTGGGTCGATGAAAGATCCTCCGATACAAGGGAGCCCTGGTATAAATCCCAGGACGCAATCTTTCGTTGGAGGCCGGCAATGTGTTCCGGGGTCCCGGCAAAATCATCCCCTACCAAATCGCTCACCAGAATGGTGTCCCCCTCGCCGCTTATGTAATCGGTCGTCATCAGGGAGGACACGTCGCCGACAAATTCGAGGCGGCCTATCTCTTTAATATAATCCTGTAAGCGCTTCAAAAAAGCCGGTTCAAAAACCGTGCCGATGGGCCGTTCCAGGCCAACGAAAATTGATACCGAATTGCCGAAGGTTTCTTCGAAATGGTCTGAAATAATCCGCGATTCGTGTTTGTCCGGCAGAAACCGGAAGTTATTATTGTCCAGTACCAGGCGCGGTAATTGAAGCGCAAAAAAAACGGTGATCAGGGCAATGATCCCCACCATGAGTCTTGGATGTTTGAAAAGTTTTTCCATTTCTTCCCCTTGATGTTTTAGTTATTTTTGACTATAGTGACACCAAGATGGGATTACAACAGACAGTTGGTTTAAATATGTCGCCATTCAAACACAACAACCTGTTGGTGTTGGTTTCCCGGTATCTTTCTAAAAAATGTTGGGATTTTCTAAAAAAAGGGAAGAAAAATGGAAAAATCAAAGGAAAATCGTAAAGTCCGCTATACCAAAAAAGTGTTGACCGAAAGCCTCATGGAATTGCTCCAGTCCCAGCCCATTTCGGCCATCTCGATCAAGGAACTCTGCGCCCGTGCGGACATTAACCGTTCAACCTTTTACGCCCATTACAAGGATCAGTACGCCCTTTTGAAGGAAATAGAAGCGGATGCCCTGGCATTACTCGAAGAGATGAAAAACCGGCGTTGCTTTCAATCCGGCAAAGATGTGGTGTTGGGGATAACGGAAGAGGCCCTGGATCTTATTTCCACCAACGTGAACTGGCTGCAGGTTTTGTTTACTGAGCAGGGTGAAATTCAGTTTCAACAGAAAGTATTCAGCTTTATACAGCAAGAGGGGATGCTGCAATTCAAAAAGGACGAAATGCTTGACGATGTCGCCAAAGAATACTACATCACCTTTGCCCTGAACGGCAGCATCGCGGTGATTCAGCGGTGGGTAAAAAATGGCATGAATATTCCCAAGGAACAGTTAGCCCGGATGATCATCAAATTGAACCGGCTGGAATAAAACCTTATTGTCTTCGTTCCATAACAGCCCGACATTTTACCGCCATTATGAAAGTAACGACGATGTTATCATCCAATTTGCGGAGATGGTCCACGGTGTGGAAGAAATGGCCAAGGGGGCGGAGCAGATCAACATTGCCGTTGTCCAGGTCAATGAAATAAGCGGGGAAAACAAATCGAACATCGACACCCTAAACGGTGAGGAGGTAATTAAAAGGTTATCGTAACAACGGTTCCTTGATCACATGAGCTTTGCAGCGCCAGTTTCCCTTTGTGGAGCAGGACAATATGCTTTACAATAGCAAGGCCAAGTCCGGTTCCTCCTGTTTTTTTGGAGCGGGATTTATCCACCCGGTAGAACCGCTCAAACACACGGCTTTGAGCATCCTCGGGGATACCAATTCCGGTATCGGCAATAGTGAGTTCAATCCTATCCTCAAGCCGGGAAACAGTGACTAACACCTGCCCGCCTGACTTGTTGTATTTTATGGCGTTATCAATCAAGTTATAAAACATCTCATATATCATAGAGCGCCCGGCCGACATCACGGCATTGCCGCAGATACTCACCGCAACCTTGTGTTCAGAGGCTTTTAACGAAAGCGCTTCCGCCGCTTCGGCGGCAATGGCAGCAAGGCTCACCTCTTCAAAGGTTTCGCCCCCTGTGTTTTCGTCCAGTTCGGAGATTAGGATAATATCCTCGATGAGCGCTATCAAACGGGCGGCTTCATCTTTAATCTTTCCGAAAAACGCATGATGATCGCTTTCCTTAACGATACCGTTATACAGCATTTCCGCATGGCCATAGATGCTCGTAAGCGGCGTTTTTAACTCATGTGACACATTGGCCGAAAACTCCCGCCGCATTTGTTCAGCCATCATTTTTTCGGTTATATCGAGAAACAGTATAAGAGCGCCGCTATCTGTTACCGGGCTAAAAAACACCCGATACGCTTTGCTGGAACGCCGGATGCTGAGTTCGCTCCGCTTGCCGGATAGCGCAGCCCTCACGTGTTCCAGCAAGTCAATGTCCCGTATCAGCTCCAAAATATTTTTGCCGTCCATAGCGGTATCCGTTTCAAAAAGAGCCGCCGCACTTTTGTTGACAGAAAGGATAATGCCTTGTCTGCTTACCAGTATAATGCCCTCAGTCATATTGTCCATAATTGCGCTAATCGTATCCGCGCGGCTTTGCAAATCCGAAAACTGCGCGGCAATATGTTCACGCTGCTGCTCAATAGTCCGAATGAATGGAGTAAGCTCATCGTATGGCGGGGTAGATTCCGTGTTTAGATCGAGGTTATTTATGGGCGCGACAATTCGTTTTGTAAGATTTCCCGCCAATAAATAGCCTGCGGCGAGAATGACAAAAATAATGCAGATAACCGCGGGCAGCACGCCTCTGAACATTCCCCAAATACTGCTGGTTGTCTTTGCTACACGCAATAGAGAGCCATCCGCCAAGCGGACAGCATAATAATAAGTTTCCAGGCCCAAGGTATCCGACAATCGGCGGCTCTCACCCCAGCCGGTTTCAATTGCTTCCACAATTTCTTCCCGATCTTTATGGTTTGCTAAACCCTCTACACCAACCGCATTATCAAACGCGACTATTCCGTCCGGGTGAATCAAGGTGATACGCATATCATTGGGTTTGAAAATAATAAGCCTCTGCATAGCAATCTCTGTGTCTGAGTTTCTGAACAGGTCTGCCCGCTCTCTCAGTTCGCCTCTTACGATTCCTGAAAACTGGTTGTAAAACACAAAACAGAGCGCCGCCGCTACAAGCACCAGGCTGATTACCGTCAGCAGTATCATACTAACAAAAATACGCTTTTTCAAAAATTACCCCTCTATCTTGTAACCGACATTCCGCACCGTTTTGATGATACCGCCTGCGCTCCCCATCTTTTTCCGCAGGGATTTGATGTGCATATCAACGGTACGAGTCTCGCCTGAGTACTCAAAGCCCCAAACCTGATTGAGCAATGTATCGCGCCTTACAACAATTCCCTTATTGTGCATCAAGTAGTAAAGTAGTTCAAACTCTTTAAAGGTAAGGGCAATTTCGGTATCGCCCGCAAATAGTACGCGCCTGTCGCTATGAAGGGTAACGCTGCCAACGGTGATTTTACTTGGTTTATCCGCATCGCTTTCGCATCTACGAAGCACAGCCTTCACTCTTGATATGGCTTCCATTACGGAAAACGGCTTTGTAATGTAGTCATCCGCTCCCAAATCAAGTCCCTTGATACGGTCAAGCTCCGCGCCCTTTGCGGTGAGCATGATCACCGGGAAGCGCTTCGTCTTTTCAGCGTGTTTCAACTTTTTTAATATTGATATGCCATCTTCTCCGGGCAGCATGATGTCCAGCAGAACAAGTGAGGGCGCCTCTTTTAGCACATGAGCGAAAAACGCCTCGCCAGAGGTAAAGCCCTCCGCTTCAAATCCGGCCTGAGATAACGCATACAGTACCATTTCGCGGATATTGTCATCATCCTCAACAATACATACTTTTTGCATGAATTTCTCCCGCCGTCTCAACACCCCCAAAAGTGACAATTTTTAGAGGTTTGACTCAAGGAAACTATACCATGGAACAATCGGTGTTTCAAGGAGGAGGGTGGCGGTAGTAATTCCAAATTCAAATTCACTATCTTGCATGGTAAACCTCCCGATTTTCTGAATAATTCTCCCGAATAGTTCGGCAATTTTCCTGGATTTTTAGATATAATTCCCGAATTTCCCGATAAAACTCCGGAATTTTTAGATAAAACTCCCGAATTTCTGGATAAATCTCCCGAATTTTTGGGTAATTCTCCAGAGTGTTTAGATAAAACTTCCGAGTGTTTAAGTGGATGTTCGGGTTTCCTGGTAAAAACATACTAAATGCTCCGGCGGAAACTGCTTATTTTGAAAACGTATGCGTGCTGCATGGATCAACCGTAGGCCATTCCGGGGTTGTCGGGTGGTTGGGGCAGTCAAGTAAATGGGTAGTAAGTAAAATTGCTGTCTTTCCTCATTTTCCCCTTGCTTTTATCGAAAAAGTGGCGTATCTTATGATTTCACGGGATTTTAGTTTACAAGCGATCCCGGTACATTTTGGTAAAAGGGGGCTTATTCAGAATCATGAAATCTCGTAATTCCTTGTATTGTAATGAATTACCCCCCCCCCCAGCAGGTAACTGATTCTCACTTAATAGGTATGTGGTTGATACACCGCAGAACCGTACCACCGCTTCGTTGGAGTAGGAGCACATTTTTGTATGCGGATTATTATAGAGTAAGGAGTTTCTGAATGAAGAGAGTGTTAATTGTTTTATTGACCCTTGCGGTTGCAGGGGGGGTGTTTGCGCAGGAAAAGAGCCCAACGTACAAGCATGACGCGGGAGATATGCTTTTAGGGCTTAATTGGAGCTTTTTTGGTGCAATGATGAACACAAATCCTCTGGACGCTTTTAGCAAAGTAGGCGATCAATTGGATTTTAGCGTTGGTGGAAGCGCTCCCAATTATTCGGTAACCGCGAGTGTAAACTTACCGAAATTTTTTGCCACCGCAAGAATACTCAACATAGGATTAAGTTATGAGTATTATATATTTCACTGGATGTCCGTAGGCACAGGGCTGGGGTTTGGGCCTGAAGTCAATGTCGTGACTAAGGGCGGCAGTACGGGTATAACCATAACCGGCGCGGATACTGCAGATTCCGCAAAGGAAAAGGCAATGGAAAAAGCCATGGAAGTTGTCCATGTGCAGGCCGGTTTGTTTTTAACGATACCGTTTAATGTCCATTTTAATATTCCGAGGGTTGAATGGCTTTATACCGGTCTCGGCGCTGAAATACACATCCCTGTTTCTGATTTGGGACTCGACAGCCTTATCGGCGCCGACATAGCCAAATACCTCCCCGGGGGAAGTATAAAAGGAAAAACCTTTATTAGTATGCCTATAGATATAGGTTTTGATTTTTCCCGTATAAAAAGCAATGGAAAACCCAGTAGGAGCCGTTTGCTTTTGAGGATTGAACCCGAATTTTTTGGAAATGGCATGGTGAGTTTGCCGCTTAGTTTAGTCTGGCAAAGCAATCTTTGGAAAGTGGCGAATGTCGCAATTCCCGGCACGAAATAACGTGCCTAACCCACGGCGGGGTTTTTCCCCCGCCTATAAAACCTGCGTGTCCTTATGCTTGCCCGTAATGGAGAATATGACCCACTCGGCAATGTTGACCGCATGATCGCCGATGCGTTCAAAGTATTTGGCAATCTGCATGAGGTCAACGGCCTGTTCACCATTTTCTACATCCTCATGGATTAACTGTATCATATCCGTTTTCACGATGTCAAACAAATCGTCCACCACATTGTCGGAGACAATGACCGCCTGCGCCAGGGCCAAATCCTTTTTGACAAAGGCATCAATACTGTCTGTCACCATTTTTATTGTTGCCGCCGCCATTTGCGGGATATGCTTGAGGTTGATGATATATTTCCGCCCGGCCAGATATACGCACAGTTCCGAAATATCGGCGGCCTGATCGCCGATACGCTCCATGTCGGTAATCATTTTCAGCGCCGTGGAGACTTGACGTAAATCCCGTGCCACCGGTTGTTGATTCATAAGCAGCTTTAAGCAAAGGGTTTCGATTTCCTTTTCCTTGTCATCTATTATGTCGTCATTCTCAATGATTTTTTGAGCCGACTCCACATCCTGTTCTTCAAGCGCCTTTACCGCTTTCGCTATGGCGTGTTCAATAAGAGCGCCCATTTCAATCAGGCTGTTATTCAATTGTGTAAGCTGTTCGTCAAAACGACTGCGCATCATCCAAACCTCCCCGTAATGTAATCTTCTGTCCGCTTATCCTGCGGCATGGCGAATAGGGCCCCGGTGTCCGTGTACTCGACCACCTCCCCAAGAAGAAAAAACGCTGTTTTATCGCTGATTCGTGTGGCTTGCTGCATATTATGGGTCACGATAATGATACTATACTTTTCCCGCAACGTCAGCAGCAATTCCTCGATTTTGCCGGTGGAAATAGGGTCAAGGGCGCTTGTAGGCTCGTCCATCAGCAACACCTCAGGCGATACGGCAAGCGCCCTCGCAATGCAGAGCCGCTGTTGTTGTCCTCCCGACAAGCCCAATGCGGACTTTTTCAGCCTGTCCTTGACCTCGTCCCAAATCGCCGCGCCTAGGAGGGATTCCTCAACGATTTTGTCAAGCTCGTATCGTGACTTTATGCCATGCGTTCGCGGGCCAAAGGCGATATTGTCGTATACACTCATGGGGAAAGGATTGGGTTTTTGGAATACCATCCCAACTCTTTTTCGAAGCAGATTGATGTCCATGTTCCCATACACATCTTCACCAAACAACCGCACACCGCCTGAAATTGTGCAGCCCTCTATCAAATCGTTCATGCGGTTGAGTGTCTTTAAGAGTGTTGACTTTCCGCAGCCGGAGGGCCCGATAAACGCGGTTATCTTTCCGCTTTCGATTCCCATGGTGATGTTTTTAAGCGCCTGAAAATCGCCATAAAACAAATCCAAAGCTTGTATATCAAAACAGTTCACGCTTTGCCTCCAATCCGCCGGGCAAGCTTTGCGGAGCCGGTATTGATTAAGACGACAACAACCAAAAGCACAACCGCAGTGGCGTAGCCCTCGCCGGTGTGAAGTCCCTCACTGGAAAGAGCGTACATATGAACCGACAGGGTGCGCGCCGACTGCATAGGGTTTTCAGGTATCTGCGCTACGGTTCCGGCGGTATAAATCAGCGCCGCCGTTTCTCCTGCGATGCGTCCGATGGAAAGGATTACCCCGGCCAGAATACCCGGCATTGCTGAGGGCAGCACAATGCGGAATACGGTGCGGAGCTTGCCCGCGCCTAAGCCGAAAGCTCCCTCGCGGTAGGTATCGGGAACCGCTTGCAGGGCTTCCTCACTTGAACGCATAATCAGCGGCAAAATCATAATTGACAGGGTAAACGCCCCCGCAAGCAGGGAAAATCCCCAGCCTAAAAAGGTGACAAAAAATAACATTCCAAACAGGCCGTATACAATGGAGGGGATGCCGGAAAGCGTTTCTGTGGTCACCCTCACTAGAAGTACGGCTTTGTTGCCGCGTTTTGCGTATTCGGCAAGATAAATCGCTGCGAAAACGCCGAGAGGCACGGCGATGACGAGGGACAACAAGGTCATGATGACGGTGGAAATCATCGCGGGCATGAGGGACACGTTTTCGCTGTTGTAGTCAAGCGCAAAAAGTGACGGCTTGATATGGGGGACGCCTTTCACCAGGATGAAGCCCACAAGGAACAACAAAACCGAAAAGGTAAGAGCGGCGGCCGTCCATGTAGCAGCGCCCATAATCAACTCGGATGGCTTTTTACGCAATTATATTACCCTCCGTTTCAGCGCCGAAAAACTTAAGTTTATGAGCAGGATAAACACAAACAGAACAACACCGGTTGCAATCAACGCCTCCCGGTGCAGTTCCGCCGCATAGCCCATTTCAAGAACGATGTTTGCGGTAAGTGTGCGGACCCCTTTGAACAGTGACACCGGCATACGCGCCTGATTCCCTGCTACCATAATTACGGCCATCGTTTCGCCTATGGCACGTCCTACCCCGAGGACAACCGCCGCAAGTACGCCGGATTTGGCGGCGGGGAGCAGTACAAAGAATACGCTGCGGTAATGCCCTGCGCCGAGGGCCAACGCGCCCTCGTAATACTGTTCCGGAACAGCGCGCAGCGCGCTCTCGGCAATGCCGATGATTGTCGGTAAAATCATAATACCGAGCAGGATAGAAGCCGATAAAATGCTGTTCCCTGAAAGCGGGATAATGACCGCCATGCCGAAAAAACCGTACACAACCGATGGGATACCCGCGAGCAGTTCCACCCCCGGCTTGAGTAGAGCATAGAGTTTTTTCGGGCAGACACGGGCGAGAAAAATTGCCGCCAGTATGCCGATGGGAACACCGATAAGGAGCGCCCCCACCGTAACATACAGACTGCCAAGTATCATGGGAAATATTCCAAACACCGGGGGCGTGTCCGCCGGCGACCACTCCTTACCGAGTAAAAAATTGAACACCCCAATTTTCCCCACTGCGGGGATACCGTTTGCAAACAAGAAAATACAGATTAAGGCGACCGCCAGTATGGAAGCAAGCGCCGATATTAAAAACACGGCGCCCATGAGTTTTTCTCTCACGCTGCTCATTGAATCACATCACTCCAGTTTACCATCGCACCGGTAAAGATGCCCTTAACCTCTTCCTTTGTGAGATTCGTTACCGGATTTTCGTTGTTCACAATTACGGCGATTCCATCAAGAGCAATCTGCGTCGCCGATAACACGGCAAGTTCGCTGTCCTTTAATTCGCGGCTTGCCATGCCAATGTCACAAGTTCCGTCAATAGCGCCTGTCATACCGGCTGATGAATCGCTCATCTGAATTTCGATGTTGGCGTTTGGATTGAGAGCGATATACGCCTCTTTCAACTTTTCCATTATTGGGGTGACGGAAGAAGAACCCGCGATAACGATTTTGCCGGAGAGCCTGCCGCCGGTATAGGGCGGCGCGTTGTCAATAATCGCGATATAGCTTTTTGCTACAACCGCCTGACCTTCCGCCGACAAAATAAACTTGATGAAATCCGCGGCAAGCTCGGCAGGTTCGCCCTTTGTTGCGATGTTGAATGATCGGGATACGGTATAGGCGCCGTTTTTTACATTTTCTGTAGATGCCTTTACGCCCTCAATATCCGCCGCTTTCACGGTGTTGTTGAGCGAACCGAGGGAGATATAGCCGATAGCGTACTTGTCTCCTCCAATATTCGTCATCATTACATCGGTTTGTTTGGCGATAACGGCTTCCTTTGTGGTCATATCCTTTCTGCTTCCGTCACCGCCCCTGACCTCAATACCGAAAAGTTCAATGAACGCCCCCCGTGTGCCGGAACCGTCCTCCCGGGATACAACGCCGATTGCCTTTGCCTTGTCAAACGCCGCCTGATTTCCTTTGGCGCATCCCGCGAACAGAGATACCACCGCAAGTAAAAGTAGAAGGGGTATTGTTTTCTTCATCATAATTTTTCTCCTGTTTCTAGTTTCTTAACTGAAAAATAGTATAGGAATATGTAATCTGACAGCAGTTTTATGTAAAAATTGTGTAAAATCAAAGCGCGGCGGATGAATCTATCAGACTGGAACAGCTTGATGAGGCGGTATATTCTGGCGGGAATTGGCACCGGTCGCTTATAACGGCGGTGTATTGTATCACAATGAGGTTATTTCTCGATATTATTTGGGGATTTTTTTGGAATTTTAGCTTGACTATCCCGATAATTAGCAGTAGTATTAGAGTATCCCTGAAAGGGGATAGCCACATGAGGAGGCGGCGTTATAGCCCCCTCTGCCGATCCCGGTTCTGACTAGTCAGGGCCGGGTGATTTTTTTGTGCCAATAATGGCTTTCAATTCTTCATAGTTCCATGTGTATAGCTGCCCGATATTTTCAAAATAGCACACAAAATTCCCCGGATCTGTCCGGTTCTTCAGTTCCCCGGCGATTTCATGGATCAGGGACTAGACAAGGACAAAATTTCGGTCATCCAGAAAAAAGAAGTTTTTAGGCGGATTTCGCGAATTCCTTCTTGACTTCCCCATTTGAGGCTGATATAATGACTATAAAGTCAGTGATTAAGGTATCACTATATGGAAAAGGGAAAGCGTCAGCTTCAAAAAGAGGCGACACGGGAACACATCTTGGAAACCGCCATGCGGGTATATGCGGAACAGGGCTTTTCCGTGCCCGTAGGCGTAATCGCACAAGAGGCGGGTTTGGCGCATGGCTCGGTATTTTTGCATTTTCCGGCGAAGGAAGATTTGCTGAACAGTACCCTGGAGCGGTTTTTCAAAGGTCTCGGTGAAAAAATGCACCGCCTTGCGGAAGCGGGGGATGACCTTGAAACACTTTTGAGGGGGTTCCTTACGATTGTAGCAGACCATGAAGCTTTCTATAAACATCTGGTTATGGAAACCCACACCTTGCCGCCTCTTATGAAAAACATGCTCATTTCCTTGCGTTCCACCAACGCACACCATTTTGAAATTGCGGCTAAACGTGGAATCCGCCAGGGCAGGATAAAGAAACTCCCCCTTCACCTGATGTTCAACACATGGATGGCTTTGGTGTACTACTACTTACAGAACAGCGAATGGTTTGCGCCGGGGCAGTCTGTAATCAAACGATGCGAAGACGAATTGGTGAGCTTCTATATGTCGCTCATCACGAAATAAATTTTGGAGGTTTAAGAAATGAAAACTTGTATTGCCTGTGGAATGCCGATGAATGATCCGTCTGAATTCGCCTCTGGCGACACGAACAAGGATTATTGTGTCCATTGCGCCCGCCCGGACGGTTCCATGCAATCCTTTGCGGAAAAACGTACCGGATTGGCAGCGTTCATTGTGAAAACGCAGGGCTTCGATGAAACGGTGGCTTTGGAAGCCGCCGAATCCATGATGAAAAAACTGCCCGCATGGACGGCAACTGTATGAGTGCGTTATCTGGTCTGCCAAATGTTGGCAAGGTTTTAGAAGGAAATCTCTTGAAGGTTGGCATTGAAACGCCGGAGCAACTTCGGAGTGTAGGTGCGGAAGAAACTTTTCTCCGTATCCGTATGCAAGCCGACCCCGGTGCGTGTGTCCATATGCTCTATGGGATTCAGGGCGCAATTGACGGTGTGCCGGACAAGTTTTTGCCCGAAGATACCAAGGAACGCTTGCGGGAATTTTATAAAACACTTTGAGGAACAAAGATGATGAATATACGCATTGAAACACCTTCTGACTATGCCGCTGTTGAGCGGTTAACCTTTGCGGCTTTTGAAACAATGAATCAGCGCGGAACCGATTCCCTTGCCGTGCAGTTTGGGGGCCACGCTCACCGGGCCGAAGGTGATTGCATCGGTTTCGCCGCCGTCGGGGCGCACAATTTTACTGTGACTGTAGAAAATACTCCCTACAATTTCGCCGTCAAGTTCGGCAACAAAATCAAGTTCCGGGATAAACCACGGGTCGGAACGCAGAAGAGAGACCAAAAAATGTTCGCTCGTGTGCGTCCTGCCCGGCAGATTCATTGTTTCAAAAGCCGCAAAGGTTAACCGCTCAACAGCGGCATAGTCAGAAGGTGTTTCAATGCGTATATTCATCATCTTTGTTCCTCAAAGTGTTTTATAAAATTCCCGCAAG
>BNUX01000055.1 GCA_025997675.1 Spirochaetia bacterium
TTTTCGGTTTGATAGCGTTCTGTAAATGCCAGGCGATGGCCTCCCCTTCACGATCATTATCACTTGCCGGTAATGCCGTGTCCGCCTTTTTTGGGTCTCTATGAAGTTCCTTGAATAGTTCCGCCCTGCCGCGGACGGTGATGTACTCGGGTTCAAAATCCTTATCAGCATCAATGGCAAGCCGCGATTTGGGCAGATCGATGAGGTGCGGCATAGACGCCTTAACGGTGTACGCGGGGCCGAGGTATTTTTCAATGGTCTTTGCCTTTGCCGGGGATTCCACGATCACCAGGATTTTCTTGTCACTTGCCTTAGTCTTTACTGCCATGGTGTCCTATTCCTCGCAAACAATATTAAGGGACCGTCCCAGGCTCAAAGCCAGATCGGTTCCATTCCCGCTACTCCCTTCCCCGGAGTATGCCATTCCCCATTCCTCAAAAATCCCGGCGGCCCCGGTGATTACCTGAGCCCCGTCCTCCGCCAGCCTCCTGGTCCCCGCACCTAAAGGAGAGGAAACCCCCTCAGAAGCTACCATCAAATCCCGGTTCTGCTCCAGAGCAAACCGGGCGGTAATCAGTGCACCGGAACGCTCCGGGGCTTCCACTATCACCACCCCCCGTGCAAGGCCCGCAATGATCCGGTTACGGGCGGGGAAATGCGACTTAAACGGTTCCGTACCCGGCGGGTACTCACTCAGGAGAACGCCGCCGGATTCAACGATACGCCGGGCCAGGGCACTGTTTCCGACCGGATAGATCCCATCCAAGCCGGAGCCCAACACCGCCACGGTAGGAGCCCCGCCGTCCAGGTTACCCCGGTGGGCCAGGGCGTCGATCCCCATGGCCAGGCCGGAAACCACGGGTATGCCCCCCCTGCCAAGGTCCCGTCCAATATCGTAGGCCTGCGCGGCAGCCCTGCCGGAGGGCCGCCGGGTTCCCACCACCGCCGCCAGGGGCCGTTCCGGATTCGGAAGCATACCCCGGTAAAAAAGTACCAGCGGGGGATCAAACAATTCCCGGAGCAAGGGGGGATATGTATCATCCCCATACACAATATACCCTATCCCCCGGAGCCGGGAAGCGGCGGCATCCCTTTCGGCCTGTGACCGGAGCGCCTCCATGGTCCAGGGTCTTTTCAGGTGGCGGGAAATTATTCTCTCGATATCCCCCTTTGAAAGCCGGTAAAAGTCATCCTCCCGGTCAAATCTTTTCCCCAGATAAATTTTTTCCCGTGCCTGGAGGGAGGGGATACGGTTGATAGCCAGATCCAGCAAACCCCGTTTATCCATGGATAATATCCAATACCATTTGCCGGTTTGCCTGGGCTTCGTTCTGCTTAACGGGGTCCTTGGTAAAACCGATAATCTGTTTGTACACTTCCGCCGCCTCCTGGTAAGCTTCTATCATATAGTAAGAACGGGCCAGAACAAACATGGTGTCCACATCGGGACTGATAGCCAGACTTCTCGATAAATAGGGGATGGCCTCCCGAGACCGCCCAAGCTCAAAGGTGTAGAGTACCCCCAGGCCGTAGAGGGGTCTGACGTAGCGCTCGTCCAGGGAAATGGCTCGGAGGTAGCCCTCCTCCGCAAGGGTGTAGTACTTGTCCTTAAAGTTCAGCGCCGACTTGGCCATAATCCCCGCAGAAACCCCCACCATATAGTGCAGAGCCGGATCCGTGGGGGTATAATAGATGGCCTTTTCCAGGGCCTCCAGGGCTTCGCCGTGCAGCCCCCTGTCCTGTAAACGGTTGGCGAGGATCTTGTAGTACACCCCGGTTTGGGCGGTATCCTTAACCTGCATCGCAATCTTCGCCTCGTAGGCCTTGATGGCGGTCCGCAGCCCCTCAATAGTCTCCGGGGGGCCATTCCCGGGACTCAGGGCGGCGATCTGTCCCGCCAGGGTGTCCCGGGCTTTATTCCGGTTATACCCGACGAAGCCCACCACCAGGGTGATGATAAGGGCAATTGTGAAAAGCCCCGCTATCATCCCTTTTTTTACTCTCATTCAATACCCCTATGCTCACTCAACTTAGGCCTATACCGCTTAAGGCTTTCCTTAAGCAACGAAATATCCACATGGGTGTAGGTCTGGGTGGTAGCCAAATCCGCATGCCCCAAAAGCTCCTGAACAGAACGGAGGTCGGCGCCACCCGCAAGCAGTTCCGTAGCATAACTGTGCCGCAGGGTGTGCAGCTTGGACCCGGTCCCCGCAACAGCGGTCACGGCGGCGTAGTTCCGCCATATCCCCTTACGGGAAAGCCGCTTCCCGGTCCTACCCAGAAACAGCGCCGGACTCCGCCCGCTTTTCAAAAGCTTGGGCCGGACTTCCTCCAGATACCGCTTCAGCCAAAGGGCGGCCTCCCCCCCAAAGGGAACCATCCGCTCCTTATTCCCCTTTCCCCGGAGGCGGACAATGCCTTCGGAAAAATAGCAGTCCTTGACATTCAGGGCCACCGCCTCGGAAACCCGGAGGCCCGAAGAATAGATAAGCTCAAACAGCGCCCTGTCCCGTAGTCCCAGGGGATTCTCCGGGTCCGTGTTCGCCAGGATACCCTCCACCCGTTTCTGGGAAAGCACCTCCGGCAAATGCCGGCTTCTTCGGGGCGGTTCCAGGATAGCCGCCGGGTTATCTTCCCGGATCTTCTCGTCCCCGATATACCGGAAGAATGACCGTAGGGCGGAAATTGCTTTAGCCGCCGACCGGGAATCAATGTGATCTTTTTCCCGGCGCTCCTCCAGGTAGCGTGAAATACCCAGGGAATCCACGGTCTCCACCATGAGCCCCTCCGCCGGAAGCCATTCCAAAAAACGGCGGATCTCAAAACGGTAGGTTTGGGCGGTCATCGGGGAGCGGCGCTCCATGGCGATAAGCCGGGAGTAGAACCGTTCCAGCAAATGCGTTTCAACCACCGACAACGTTCCGGCTCTTCTGAATCTGGTCTAAAAAATCCTGGTCCCGGAAAAGCGCGGGGGTATTGATAATATTATCCCAACTGCTCTTCTGTCCGCTGTCCTGCCGCTTGGGGGAACGGTTGATCATATGATCCCATTCTCCCTGGCGGATAAAGAGGTAATCCCTATCCTTGGACTTGGTCTCTTCCTGGGCTTTTGCAGCCTCTGTTTCTTTGATGTTACTCCCCCGAAAACCGGTGGCAATAACCGTCACCTGCAAGGTATCATTCTGATCCAGACTCAAGGCGGTTCCGACTTTGACATCCACATTAGGGTCCGCCTTCTCCGTAACATAATTGGTGATTTCCTCTACTTCATACAGTGTCAGATCCTTCCCGGCAGTAATATTAATGAGGATCTTCTGAGCGCCGACAATGTTAGAATCCTTAAGCATGGGATTATCAATAGCCTTTGAGGCCGCATCTTTGGCGCGGTCACCCCCGGAACTTATGCCTATCCCCAATGAACATCTCATGGCGGTAATTGATAAGAAAACTCCCCTGGAAGAAGCCTTCCTTAAGGCCGATGATGTGCTTCGCCAGGGCGTGCAGGGTATTGCGGATCTTATCACCGTACCGGGGATCATCAATGTTGATTTTGCGGATGTAGAATCTACCATGAAAGGCCAAGGGGACGCCGTTATGGGGATAATAATCAATGTATCCACCGCCTCCCGCATTTTTGCGATTCCCTCTTCGGCACGTTCCATCTTTTTCTTACCTTCGAAAGCAAAGGGCGTAGTAACCACACCAACGGTGAGCGCCCCCTGTTCCTTGGCCACCTGGGCGATGACGGGCGCCGAACCGGTACCGGTACCGCCTCCCATTCCGGCGGTGACAAAAACCATGTTGGCGCCCTTGAGAACATTGGCGATAGCATCCCGGTCCTCCATGGCGGCCTTTTCGCCAACCTCCGGCCTGCCCCCGGCCCCAAGCCCGCAGGTAGATTTAGCCCCGATGGCTAATTTTGTCCCGGCCTTGTTCAGGTTCAGCGCCTGCTGATCCGTATTCGCCGCGATAAAATCTACCTGCTGCAAATCGTGTTCAATCATACGATTCACCGCATTGCAGCCCCCGCCCCCGGTGCCGATTACCTTGATCTTTGTCGGCCTGGGTCCCATCACCATTTCCTCATGAACTTCAAAGTTCATCATGTCGTTCCCTCCCAAATTACTTTTTGCATTTATTTTTAGGGCGGTTTGAAGCGCCCCTATGACTCTTAAAAGAACTCCCTCTTAATCCATTCCCATATTCTTCCAAAAAGGGAACCGTTTTTCTGAGGCGCCCTGGGTTCCACCGCCCGGTCGGGGTTTTTTTCCTGTTCCCGGACATTGCCTTCCAGCACCAATCCTACCGCCGTGGCGAATGCCGGGCTGTGATACTTTTCCTGCAAGCCCCCCAGAGGCAGGGGATTGCCTATCCGCACGGGCATCCTGAAAATCTGACCGGCCAACTCGACGGCTCCCAGAAATTCCGCGCCCCCGCCTGAAAGCACGATCCCGCCGCCCAGAGGCCTTGACAGCGGAAGGCTGTCAAGTTCTTCCTTCACCAGGCGGAATATCTCCGCCAACCGGGGCCGCACAATTACGGCGATCTCGGATTTCGGAATGGGCATGGGCGGCCTTCCCCCCATCCCTTCAATGATAATATCCTCGTCGGTTTCCAGCAAATCCGGGAGGCAGCACCGGGCGTTTATTTTTGCCTTCTCCGCATTTTCAAAGGAAATGTTTTTTACGATTGATATATCCTGGGTTATTTCGGACCCACCCAGGGGGATGGAGATGGTTGAAAAGGGCGTTCCCTGAAAATAGACCATCGCATCGGTGGTGCCGCCGCCAAGATCCACCAGGGCAACCCCCAGTTCCTTTTCCTCCGCCGTAAGCACCGCCCGGCCCGCAGCCAGGGTTTGCAGTATCAGATCGTTCACCCGGAACCCTGCGCGGTTCACGCACTTGATCAGATTTTGTGCGCTGTTGGCGGAACAGGTGATGATATGCACCTCCACTTCCAGGCCCACACCAATCATGTTCAGGGGGTCCCGGATGCCCGGCTGCTTATCCACAATGTAGGTCTGGGGGATTACCTCCAGGATCTGCCTGTCCATGGGAAATACCATGGCCCGGGCCACTTCCAGCACCCGTGCGATATCCTCAGGGCCTATCTCCCGGTTTTCCTTCTCGTCACGGCTCCGGCCGGTAACCGCCACCACCCCCCGGGAATTCACCCCGTCGATGTGGCTGCCCCCGATGCCGGTCCAGCAGGAATGCACTTCCCTGCCGCTCATCATCTCCGCCGCGTCTATGGCGGCGGCCACCGATTGCAGGGTAGCCTCGATATTTACCACCACCCCCTTCCGCAGCCCCAATGACGGACTGGTTCCCACACCGGTAATTTCAATGGTCCCCTTTTCTGTCCGTTCACCGATTACCGCACGGATACTGGTGGTACCGATATCGAGGCCGATAATCAATCCATCATTAGCCACGGGTGGCCTCCTTCTTATAGGACGCCGTGCCGGTTCTGAAATCAATTTCATCCACCACAACACCCTGCTTTATAAATACATCGATAAGTAAAAGCATATACCGAATCGTGTCCGCCGTTAATTCATTCCCTACCCTGACTTTGGCGGGATAATGAACCGGATACAGGGCCAGTTCAAACCCGTCATAGGGTTTGCGGTTCACCCGGATTTCCGAAATGGTTCCCATCAGTTCCGGCACGGAGCCGTTTAAGCTTTCTAAACCGGAAAAGAAACGCTGATACAGTGCGGGAAACCGCATGCCCAGGGACACCTCTTCAACGAAGAGCCCCGAAATAATCGGCAGGGTTCCCATATTGATCCCCGCATCCTCACCAATTTTATATACCACCCCATACCGGTCAAAAAACACCGGCTCTATCCTGCCTGCCACCGGGGCAAGGGCCATCGCAACGGCCCTGCGCGGTTCCAGGGTGATCCGCACCGTATCGGGAAATTGTTTTACTACCCGGGCGGACTCAACCTGATACAGGGCTCCCAGGGCAAGCTCCGCCCCACGGGCATCCACAGTCATATAGGAAGAATGTATCCCAATCCCGGCCCTGTTCAGTACGGCGCCCCGGTCCAGTTCGGGGATCCCCGATATTTCAATCACCGACAGGGGCATACAGGGGGTAACCCCCAGGACCCAGATCAGTTCCCCGGCAAGAATTATTGCCAGGGCAATCAAAAGCCATTTAATACGTTTATCCATTTTGACATGAACCCGATTTTCCTCCGGGAGGACATTTTCAAACACATACCCCTCAGACATGACGGGCCTCCCGGTTTCTTGAGATATTCACAATAATTCCCGCGGTCAGTAAGGTTACCGCCAGGGAGGAGCCGCCCGCTGAAAAGAACGGCAGGGCAACCCCGGTGGCAGGCACGGCGCCGGAAACCACGGCGATATTCAAAAGCGCCTGGGAACTGATGAGGGTGGTAAGGCCGCAGCCCAAAAGCCGTTTGAACAAATCATCGGCTTTCATGGACGCCCGGTATCCCTGGACCGTAAAGACGGCGAAGAGCGCGTAGAACAAAAGCACCCCCGCAAGGCCCGCTTCCTCGGTAAAGGAGGAAAAGATAAAGTCCGAATGTATCTCCGGCACGCTGGCAATTTTCCGGGTACCCTGGCCAAAGCCCTTTCCCAAAATACCGCCGGACCCAATGGAGAGCAGGGACGAATGAACCTGATACCCGGCTCCCAGGGGCTCCCAGTCGGGGAGAAAGAAACTGATCACCCTTCGCAGCCGGTGTTCCTTGGTGAGCACTAAAAATACGGACAGGGGAACCAGGATTACCGCGCCGCTGATAAAATACCGGTACCATACCCCGGCAAGGAAGAACATAAATATTGCGTTTACCGCAATGAACAGGGCGGTAGAAAAGTTATTCTGCAGATAAATCAAAAAGAAAAACAGTACTGTTACCAGGGTCGGGGGCAGAACCCCGGAGACCAGGGAATTGATACGATCCTGTTTTTTCGTAAAAATATGGGCCAGATAGAAGGGCAGGACAATTTTAACCATTTCTGAAGGCTGGAAGGTGGCGGGTCCCACCTTTACCCACCGGGACGCCCCATTTTTTGTTATCCCGATGCCGGGCACAAAGGGTAAGAGGCATAACAGAGCGGTGATGATCACCACCGGGACAATCAATCTCCGCAGAGACTCCAGATTAATCCAGGAAGCGGCGAAGAAGGCCCCCAGCCCCACAAACGCGTAGAGAAGCTGCCGGGTAATAAAGTACAATCCATCGCCGAAGAACCGCTCCCCATAGGCGTATGAAGCGGAGTAGAGGGTAACCATACCCACCCCGGTAAGGAGAAAAACGCAGGCAATTAAAATATGGTCCGCCCGAGCCTTACGCCCCGCGGGTTCGACATCAAATGCTTGTGTCATAGTATCACTGTATCTTCAATGTTGATAGGGCTATTATGGTAAATAGGCCCCCGAGGATCCAGAACCGGATGACTACCTGAGTCTCCGCCCAGCCCGATTCCTCGAAATGGTGATGAAGGGGGGCCATTTTAAAAACCCGCTTCCCCTTCCGCAATTTATACGACAGCACCTGGATGATAACCGATGCGGCTTCCAAAACAAAAACACCCCCGATAATTAACACTAAGATCTCTTTTTTGATGATCAATGAAATGGTTGCCACCACCCCGCCAAGGGAAAGGCTTCCCACATCTCCCATGAACACCTCCGCCGGGTGGGCGTTGTACCACAGAAATCCTACGCAGGCCCCTACCGCCGCCAGACAGAAAACGGTCAGTTCTCCGCTGCCCACGATATAGGGGATGCCCAGGTAGGAAGAATAGTCCGTCCGGCCCGTAATGTAGGTAAGGATTGCCAGGGAGATAAAGACCAGAATCAGGAGCCCTGTGGCAAGTCCGTCCAGTCCGTCCGAAAGGTTCACCGCATTGGATTCCCCTACCAACAGTAATACGGCGAAGGGTATCCATAAGTTTCCCATTTCCACCACCGGGTTTTTGAAAAAGGGCAGGTACAGGGTGGTGATCCCCTCTTCCCCGGAATTGTAGAGTATCAATGTTATGGTTACCGCCACGGCGAACTGCCCCGCCAGTTTTGCCCAAACCGGCAGCCCGTCCGAATTATGCCGCCGTACCTTGAGTAGGTCGTCGATAAAGCCGATGGCGCCGAATGCCGCGAATGCCCCCAGGGTGAGCCATACCTTCTCATTGTCCAGATCCATCCAGAGGAGTGCCGAAATTATCGTAGAAAAGATGATGAGTACCCCGCCCATGGTGGGGGTCCCGCCTTTTTTCAAATGGGTGGATGGACCGTCATCCCGTATGGACTGCCCTATTTTAAGTTTTTGCAGAGCCTTGACAATCCATGGCCCAAAAACAAAGCACAGTACCAGTGTGGTCAGCGCGGCGTAGGCGCCACGGAAGGTAAGGTATTGAAAAACATTGAAGGGGGTGAAGTATTTTACCAGCGGATAAAAGAATTCTAAAAACATCTATGCCGCCTCCGTAAGAACACTGCTCAACCGTTCCAGGGCGCATCCCCGGGAACCCTTCAATAACACTAAATCTCCGGGACGGATATACCCTTCCAGTTCCCGTGCCAACACGTCCATGGTGTCGGTGAAGAATACTTCCGCAGGGTTTAGCGCTTCCAGGGCGCTCCTGGTCTCCGTGCCGTAAAGGAAGACCCGGTCCGCACGGGAAGAAGCCAGGAGCCGGCCTATGGCCCGGTGGGCTTCCCGGGACTGCTCCCCCAGTTCCAGCATGGAGCCTACCACGTAGACCTTCCGCCCCGGCCACGCAAGGCCGTCACAGAACGCGATGGCCGCCGCCGCCGATTCCGGGTTGGCATTATAGCAGTCCCGGATCACCGTTACCCTGCCCCGGAGTATCTCGCCCCGCCCGAAAAGGGGCTTGACCTGCGCCAGCCCCTCCCGGATGGATAGCGAACCCAGATGAAGGGAACGGGCTATGGCAATGGCCGCCAGGGCATCCTGTAAGTTGTGTTTGCCGGTCAGGCCAAACCGGACTTTTGTCCCCTCCCAAATCATTTCTGTTCCCTCAAGGCCCCTATCCCGAACTTCCCCCAGTTCAGGATAGGTAGACTGACCGTAGAAACTCACCCGTCCCGCAACGCCCTCCGCCAGTGCATCCCGGCAAGCGTCATCATCAGGAATCAGTGCCGTTTCTGTCCCGGTAAACTCAGAAAAAATAGCCTTCTTTTCCTCAAGAATTGCAGCCTTACTGCCGAGAATACCGATATGGGCAGTCCCGATGTTGGTAATCAAAGCAATGACGGGTTTTAAGACCCGGGCCAATTCACGAATCTCACCTTTGCGGTTCATCCCCATCTCGAATATCCCCACTTCATGGTGGGAACGGACGGCAAACACCGACAATGGCAGCCCTGTTTCCGAATTGAGGTTCCCCGGATTAATCACCACCTGTTTTTCCCGGCCAACCATTGCGGCGGCAATTTCCTTGGTGGTGGTTTTTCCGGAAGAACCGGTGATCCCTACCCTGAGCAGCTTCGGGAAAAGTGACAGATACGCTGCGGCACAATCCTGAAGACCCTTCAAGGTATCGGGAACCGCGAAGAGGACTCTCCCGGCCTGCCGAACGCCTTCGTCGAGCCGGGATTCCGCCACAATTGCCGCGACGGCGCCGGCCTTAAAGGCGGCCTCCACAAAGAGGTGCCCGTCCTGGGCAGACCCGATAAGCGCTACAAAGAGGCCACCCGGCAGGACTTCCCGGGAATCAATATGCACGGAACTGAAACCCTGCAACTTATCCTTTGCAGTATCGCTGCGGAAATCGAGGAAAGACCCCCCAAGGGCTTTGTGTACTGCCTCAAAGCTCATGAGCATCTCAGCCATCGTTCCGTCTCCGGCTGTTTTCAATCCTGATCTGCAATATATCCTCGGGGAGCTTTTTCATAAGCCCCAATTCTTCCACCGCAATCTGTTCTATCCGTTCTGCGGATGAATAGAGGCCTATCTCGGCGATAAGCCGTTTATTACGTTCTACCCATTCTTCCTGGACCACCTCGAGACGCCGCACCTCCTTCTGTAGAACTGCATAGCGCCTGGCCTGCACAACGGTGACTCCTAAAAACAGGGGGAGGGTCAGGGAAAGAAGGTAGAGCAATACGAACCGCCTCATGCTTGTATATCCTCGTCAAGTACTTTTTCAACTACCCGCAACTTGGCGCTCCGGGAAGGTGGATTATTCCGAACCTCATCGAATCCCGGGGCAACCGCTTTCCGTGTTACCAAATTCACCACCCGGCGGCCCTCACATCTACATATCGGCATTTCCGGCGGGCAAATACAGTCCCGGCTCTTGTCACGGAAGAAGTTTTTCACCCCGCGGTCCTCCAGGGAATGAAAGCTGATAACCCCCATCCGCCCCCCGGCTTTCAGCGCCCTTAAGGCCGGTTCCAGCAATTCCAGCAATCTGCACAGTTCCCCGTTTACCGCGATTCGCAGGGCCTGGAAGGTCTTTGTTGCCGGGTGCGCCCTTAAGCGCCGGTATTCCGCCGGGACCGCCCGGCTTACCATGTCCGCCAATGCCGCAGTCCCGGTAATGGCCCCCCGTGATCGGTTTTCTACAATAGAATGGGCTATGCGCCGGGAGTACCGTTCCCCGGCGTTGTTGTAGATCATGTCCGCCAGGTCCTTTTCGGGAAGCCGGGCTATCAGGTCCGCCGCAGTATCTCCCCGGCTTGTGTCAATCCGCATATCCAGGGCCTCATCCTTGCGGAAGCTGAACCCCCTGCCGGACTCCTCATAATGGTACATACTCACCCCCAGGTCGATGAGGATGGTATCGGGCCGTTCATCGCCGTCACCTGATTCCGCAAAGTAGTCCTGGGACCAGCCCTGGTAGAAACGGATCCGCTCCCCGAATCCCCCCAACCGCTCCCTGGCCCTTTCCTGTATATCCCGGTCCGCATCAATGCCCACCATCCTGAGGGTGGGGAACCGGGAAAGAAAGGCGAAACTGTGCCCGCCTTCCCCCAGGGTGGCGTCTATCATGAACTCACCTTCGGTGCGGGGCGCCAGGTAGTGGATAGTTTCTTCCAATAAAACCGGGGTATGGACGATGGTCATAGTTGGCCGCCCTTTTCCCGCAATAGGGCATCCCCCAGTTTTTTGGAAGCGGTCTTATACTCCTCAGAGCTCTCATCCAAATAGGCTTTATACCGGTCGGCGTCCCAAATCTCTACAATATCATCCTGGCCGAGAACGACACAGTCCCGGGTCAGAGCCGCGTATTCCCGCAGGATTTGAGGAATTGCTATACGCCCCGCCTTATCAATTTCCACATCCTGGGCGGGCCCGATGAAGTGACGCCGAAATGCCCGGAAATCGGGAATGAACGCGGAACTGGAGGCCCGTACTTCCTGCATCAGCGCTTCCCATCCCTCCATAGGATAGAGCCAAAGGCAGTCGTCTTCCCCCTTGGTGAGCTTGTGGGTATTGTCCTCCAGCGCAGCCCGAATCTTTGTGGGCAGACTTATACGGCCTTTATCGTCGAGGGTGATCTTGTATTCGCCGGTCAGAGACTTCATTCTCACGTTTTCCTATATTCTTCCAAGTTGATCCAATTTATCCCACTTGAACCCACTTAATCCTATTATATTGCTTCATTTGAAGCCGTCAATCACTTTTTTAGAAAAAATGTTATAAATAGTAAAATATTTTTTCTTTGTACTACACGGATATGAGGCAAATAGAGCAGCTTGCCCGGTTCTCTGCGGATGGGTATGATCGGCCAATGACTTTGGACGAACAAAAATGCGGCATTGGAACCAAGCGGGAGGGCAGCCTCCACCGGTCCCTGAAATTCCGCTATACCGGTGTTACGGGGAATATTGAGGTGAGCCGGGGCGCCTATGTCTGCGACGGGGTCAACGAGGAGGGGGAAATGCTGGAGGTGCAAACCGGCAGCTTCGGCCCCTTAAAGAAAAAAGTGCCGGAACTGCTGCGGCTGGGGCCGGTACGTATCATCCACCCCATTATCATCCGCAAAACCATTGAGACATGGGATGAGGCGGGGGTACTTCTCCGCCGCCGGAAGAGTCCCCGGAAGGGCGCCCCCTGGGATGTCTTCAAGGCCCTGATCTACGCCCCGGAACTGCCCCTCTTACCGGGACTCAGGGTGGAACTGGCCCTGGTGGATGTGCTGGAAACGCGCGTCCTGGATGGCAAGGGTTCCTGGCGGCGGAAGGGGGCCAGCATTACTGATAAAAGCGTTACGGAATATCACGAGACCTTGGTGTTTACCGCCCCCAAGGACTACAAGTACTTCCTGCCCTTTAAGGCACGGGAAACCTTCACGGTGCGGGCCTTGGCGGAAAAGGCGGGGATACCGGCGCCGGTAGCGGCAAAGGCCCTCTACGTCCTGACCCGAATCGGATTGGCGAAACGGGTGGGGAAAACGGGTAATGCCTGGGTGTACCGGAAAAGCTGAAGGGTGGTAAGCAGCCCCGCCCGGAAAGCCCCGGCTATTGAGGGAAGAACCCAGGCTATCGGGGGAAGAACCCAGGCTATCGGGGGAAGAACCCAGGCTATCGGGGGAAGAACCCGGGCTATCGGGGGAAGAACCCAGGCTATCGAGGGAAGAACCCAAAGTCGCAGGGTAAGAAACCGGGCTTTTTTGCAATGTCCCGAGCTTTCCCGGTGCGAGCCCCGGCTATGGAGCACCAGTTCGGGCTTTGTGGTTGGGAGCCCGGGCTTTCCGGCTCCGGTCCAGGCTTTGTGGTTGGGAGCCTGGGCTATCCGGGTGGGAGCCCGGGTTCTTATACCGATAGCTCGGGCTCTCTGAAAAAAGCCCGGGCTATTTTGGAGGAATTTCGAATTTTCAGGTGTTGAAATACCGGTTTTAGCGAGTTCGCCTATATAGAGCGAATCACGCAAAATGAAAAAGAAGCGTAAAAGGGCTGCAATGAACGTCAATCTGCCGGTCACAGGCAGCGTCAGGGGGGTTAAGATGAGGGGGCGCTTTTGGTAAAATTGGAAGACTTACTCATACTTCATAAGATAGTCTATCCGTCGGTAAAAAGCAAGGGGTTGGGAGCGAATTGTTGATTTATTTTTGGGTATTGTAGGCTTTGCGCTACCGCAGGGGGAAAACGTCCCCGCCGTGCGGCGGTGGCGCTGGCGGCAGCTATGGCGGCCGGCGCCTTTTTCTCTTGTATTACACCGCCGTTTCCCCTATAGTTAAAGAACCTTGGAGGTTCCCCGAATTATATGCTTGATGCCTGTTCTCTCCTTGCGCTTCTCAATAGGGAACCCGGTGGACTCCTTATGGGGCTTACCATGTTAGGAGGAAAATATGCAAATAATTGAATACACAGATTTTTCGCAGGATGTTTCCAGGGCTTTTGATATTGCCTTAGTTGATGAGGTAATTATTACCAACAAAAATGGGAAGGATTATAAACTGGCTCCCGTGCCCAATAAAACGTTGGAAGAAAAATCCCCCTTAGAAAATGTTCCTGGTATAAAGATAAATGTAACCATGCAACAAATTGTAGAAATTCTCCGCGAATGCAGAGCCGGAATATAAAGGGAAAAACACGGGCGCCTCACCAAGCCATTCGATATTTGTCTAAGTCTTCCCCCTAAAACAGCCGATTCCCGCACCGCAGCTCTTTTATCAGACAGAATGAGGGTGATTATCCGGGAATCCGGCCTGAATCAGAAGGAATGTGCCAAAAGCCTCAATGATGTTCATGTTTTCCGCAGATGTTTTGTTGAGGGTATGGTTTTTGTCCTCTCTGAAGGTGACGCCCAAATAGAAGGTGGAATACGCCGGGACAGTACAAATTGAACTCTACAACAACAATCAGAGTATGCCCGTGCGCTTCCAGGATGGCTACTATCGGACTGTTTCCTAGCGCTGTTTACAAAACCCTCGTATTAAGCTATTATAAAATCATTGGAGACCAGCATGGGTACGAGAGTTAAACCGGTGCAACCCACCGAGATAAAGGATATTAAAATCGTCCGGGAAGCCATAGCGCAGATCCGCAGAAAACCTAGCCATCCGAAAAGGACGTATAAAATAATGAGCGCCCGTATTTCCATCAGCCGTAAAAACTTCGGCAAATTTCTCCACATAGAGCAACTAAGCCCCGGTACTCCCCTTGACGGTTTTTCCTGTTCCATCCAGGAATACAACGACTATCTGACACAAGATGCCTCCTGTGGGAACGCTCTACCCGGAGTCTTGTTGCCTATATGTCACTCATAGCCGATGCCATTAAGCTATCGGTTTCCGAAAAAGAACTTCATAACCTCAATTACCCCTTCAAGACCATCCCTGCCATGAAGATCGCCAAACTCGCCGTGTCCCAATCCGCCCAAAAAATCTATAAGGGTATTGGTTCATTTATGATTGACAGCAGTATGGTCCTCGCTCAATATTGCAACCTCAAAAACCGTAAAACTATCAGTATGCGAAAAGATATATTTGCATAACAATGGATTTCACGGTGCAAGAGGCCATCTATCTTATTACTACGTATCCTAAGAAAGAGAAGGACAATCTGTCCAAAAAGGAACGAAACGACTCCCCATAGAGCGAATCACGCAAAATGAAAAAAGAGCGTAAAAGGGCTACAATGAACGTCAATCTGCCGGTCACTGGCAGTGTCACCCCCGTCCTTGTTACACGGGGAACCTCTCCTCAGTCCAGTTCGTTGAGGTATTCATCGCCGTGAACACCGACGAGACAGCCCTCAACAGGGTTGGGCATAAGGTCAAGCAGTTCCATGGCGGTGATTGAAAACAGGTTGCTTGCACCGAGAGGCGCGATGGCGGCGTCCATATCAATTCTGCGGTCGTGCCAGATGATTTGCATTGGGCTGGATATGTCCATGTTGGCCGACTGCCCGCCCGCCAGCCTGAACACTTGTTCGCCTGTCTTGCGAAGTCCTAAGCGCTCAAAAACATCCCTGGTGATAACATTCCGGTGCGCTCCGGTATCAGCCTTAAAATGTACGGTAGTTTGGCGTATTTCCGATTCTTTGATACGCCCCCGGCTGAAATCAGATACATCGTCTGAGTTCCTGACTACTAAATCTTCATAAACGGTCATAGTGTCTCCTTCATAATGCCAGTATACCACACAACCGAGGTAAACTCCACCCGCCAATAAAAAGCCGCCCGCCGGTGTTTGGCCGGGCGGGGGCGCGGTCAGGGGACCGCTTATGAGGTTGGGGGGGCAGCCGTCCAGCCGGTGGTAGGATCGGCGGTGGAAAGGTTTCCCGTAACATCGGTGTCAACTTTCTTTCTGTCGTCGGATTTCCACCAGAATACCGCATGGCCGTTGTGCCCGCTATTGCCGTTGGTGGCGGTGTTGGCGGTGGCCCCGCCGGAGTTGCCGTAGATAGTGCCGCCAGTTTTGGTGAATCCGGCGGCGCCGGTGTTTACAAACACCCCGCCGCCGGTGTTGGTGGCGGTATTGCCGCTGATGGTTCCACCGCTCATGATGAAGGTACCGCTGTTATCTACAGCCACCCCGCCGCCGCTGGAGTCGGTGGCGGTATTGCCGCTGATAGTCCCGCCGGTCATGGTGAAGGTGACGCCGGATACATGCACCCCGCCGCCGCTGGAGTCAGAGGTACCGCCGGTCAGGGTGAGGTTAGCGCCCAGGGTTACCTTGTTGTTGCCTCCGATGTACAGAACACGTTTGCTTGAGCCTGCGGCGTTCAGGGTTCCTCCGCCGGCCGCTCCCTGTAATACGATGGGGGGATAGGCGTTTGTCCCAACTATGTAAAGCCAGGCAGAAGAACCTGCATCGCTTGAGTAGGAGACAGTTCCCGAAACGATGATAGTGACGGGGGTGGCGCCGGCGCCCGTGGTACCCAGCGTACCGGGACTGTTACCGCTGTTATAGGCGGCCTTAATGGCGGCCAGGACCGTAACGGGATTGGTTGCGGCAGGGTGTTGTGTGGTAAAGGTGGCGGTTGCCGTTGCCAGCGTGTCCTTTGCGCTGTCTACCTCCGTCTGTGTCGCGGCGGCGTTGTTGTAGACGGCTTGGGCCGTGGTGATTGCGGTCTCAAAGGCGGTAAGGGCGGTTTCAAAGGCGGCCAGGTCCGTCGTTTTAACCCAATAGATGCTGGGGGCCTTGGCGGCGGTAAGGGCGGCTTGCAGGGCGGATTTGTCGACGGTGGTGTCGGTGGTGTCGGTGATGTCGGTGGTGTCGGTGGTGTCGGTAAGGTCGGTGAGGTCGGTGAGGTCGTCATCGCCGGTAGTCTTGGGGCACCCGGTAAGGGCAAGCGCCCCTGCCAGCATGAGGGCGAGTACCGCCGTCATTGAGCTATATCTTTTCATCTTGTATTCCCTCCTTGGATGGAATATAAAAGAGAAGCCCCGCCGTATACCGTTTATCGAACAACGTCCGATAGTCTGGCGAGACAAAGGTTCTGCGGCGGGGCTTCTTTGAAACCATTACATGAGAGTGTAGAATAAGGGGTTGAGCAATCTCAAGCGAAAAAAGGCGGAATTATTACATCAAAAGGCGTTTTTATTACATTGGGGGCATTACATAAACAGCGTAACCGTGAGCGAAAAGGTTCCGTCCGTATCGGCGACGGTGACCTTGCCCCCGTATTTCCCGGCAATCCTACGAAGGGCGGAGAGTCCCAGGCCGTGGTGTCCCGTAGAAGTCCTCCGCCGGGTAAAAATTACAGCCCTTCCAGTTCGGCTATCGGCAAGCCGGTTACATTGGCAATTTGGTTAAGCGGCATCCCCCCGCCACAAAGGATGAATTGAAGGCCCAACTGCAAAAAATGGTAGAAGAAGCCTAGCCAATGCTCAATTAGCCGGTTCTTTTACTTTATGCAATGATGATTTTTGTGCAATTTTATTTACATAATTTACGTATTCACGCAAATTTTTTGCACCACTTTCTTTCAAAAGCTTTTCCTGTAAATCATATTTGAATTTTACACAATCAAACTTCTTTTCTTTATTCATTTCCAATTACCTCCTGTGGAGTTCTTATTTCCAATATTTTATAGCCCTCACGTAAATTAACAGAATTAAATAGTTTTATTCTGTTTAAATTTACTATATGTTTAAAATTCCAACTCACTAAAACATCTACATCTATTACCGTGGCTACTGCAATATGCAATGCATCGCTATAATAATTATCAGATACAATTTTTTCTTCCATGTATTTTTCCGCTAATTTTAACATTTCCTCATTCACTGGATATTCTTCATATTCTATTGTTTTTAAATTTTCTTTTACATTATCCGGCGCGCCATTTTCCAATTCCGCGATTACATGAGATGAAATTATTGGTTTATAGGTACCTTTTTTAAATTCTCCGAAAAGTTGTTGAGTAAATTCCTTAAATTCATCATCAAAATAGCCGCCGATGACCGAATTTTCTATATAAATTCTTAATATATTTATTCCCATAGTCGAAACGTCTTATAATACCCTTCTTTTATAAGTATACAATGATTTCATTTTTGTTTCAAGTGCTTTTTTGTAGACCAAGCCGTACTCCTTAAAAAAAGGCGGAATTATTACATCAAAAGGCGTTTTTATTACATTGGGGGCCCGCTGGCCTTGTCCGGCGGGTAAAAATTACAGCCCTTCCAGTTCGGCTATCGGCAAGCCGGTTACATCGGCAATTTGGTTAAGCGGCATCCCTGTTTTTTTAAGATTCGTTGCCGTAAGCCGCAAACCTTTCTCGATACCTTCTTCACGGCCTTTCTCGATGCCGCGCGCTTCATACTCTGCGGCTACCCCCGTCCGTTCAAGCATTTCATAAAACTTTCTTGTTTCGTTCATTCTGATTACCTCCATAGCATCGTAATTCGCCTTTACTATAGCATCTATATAGGCGCTTATGTGATCCGAATTGAAATAGGTCTTGCTTGCCGTTAGTACCCTTCCTAATGTCCGGGGCTCAAGGCCAGTATGTAAATCTTTTAACCATATATTTTCATCCTCTGACAACAGCTTTGTTTCAATTATTTGTATGGGGAAAAGACTGCCGGTGACCAGGTATATTCCGGGGGTTTTTTGCGTGACGGGGTACTTACAATCAGTTTCAATATGCTTTAACACCTCCCGGGGCTTGCGGGTCAGAACAAAGGTAAGCGTAATATCGGTAATATCCGCGCTTTTTTCCGTGGCGCAATACAAATGCGTGTAGGCGATAGCTTTATGAAAATCACTTATGGATAAATAGTCTTCGGGGCTTTTAAATTCCACAATGTTTATCATTTTAAAAATTGCGGCTATGTTCTTTTCTATGACTACTTGTTTTTTCTTTTTTAGAATGAGCGCGTCGATGATTAAGGGATCGGTGTTCAGTTGATGCTCAAACTCGAAGGTGAGAATGTCAAGGTAGTCTTCCAGTTCGAGGCGGATTGCATCGTAGAAGGCGCCGTGCCAATTTATGGGATCATTGTTCATGGTCTATAGTATACCACAAGTATAAGGGCTTGTAACTACTCAAAAGCTCAAAGCGGCCACGGCCTGGGACTCTCCGCCCTTCGTAGGATTGCCGGGAAATACGGGGGCAAGGTCACCGTTGCCGATACGGACGGAACCTTTTCGCTCACGGTCACGCTGTTTATGTAACAGAATAAACGCATAGAAATTCCTCATAGACGGCTTAATGCCGTCCGACAGCCCCCTTCATTGTGCGTAAAGGCCTCCTGGCCCCCCTTGTAGGGCATAACCGCCAACTTGTCGGACATAGCATCCAACTTGCCGGGCGTAGCATCCAACTTGCCGGGCGTAGCATCCAACTTGCAGGGCATAGCATACAACTTGCAGGACGTTGCATACAACTTGCAGGACATAGCATCCAACTTGTATGCTATGTCCTGCAACGGAGATCCCCCCGGTTTATCCGTGGCGGGATTCGCAACTATGCGTTTATCCTGTTTATGTAATGCCCCCAATGTAATAAAAACGCCTTTTGATGTAATAATTCCGCCTTTTTTCGCTTGAGATTGCTCAAGCCCTTATTCTATACTCTCATGTAATGGTTTCAAATGAAGGAGCAAACGATGGACAATGAGGTGGTACGCTTATTAGGCAGCGGTTTTTGCCGTTTATCCGGCAAAAACCGGGCTGAGATTCTGGGGATGGTTACGGCCCTCGCGTTTACCCAGGCGGAGCCCGGGCAAACGGCCACGGCCCCCATGAATGCCCTAACCGGCGCTTTAGGAAGCGCAGTGAACCGCGCCCGTTCCGGCTTTTTGGTGCGGGGGGTACGCAAAGCGGGTGATTTGAAGCTATGAGAACAGATCGGAGTGGGTTCCGGTACGATGAAAGGTAACGGTTTTGGCCGCGGGCAGGAAGGGGTTGTTCGTTAATAAGCAAGCCCATTACATTGAGGATTTTGCTCATATCCCTGCCTCGTTTTTCCGCCAGGGCAAATTCTTTTTTGAAACGTGTAGTGCGTTTGACTGCAAGCACGCCCTAACTCCGCAGATCCGCCAGCAGTTTCTCAATGGAATGGAAGGTCGGAGAGGGAATCTCACCGACCTTCCATTCCATTCCGCAACTGCCGGCGGATCTTCGGAGTTAGGGTGTGCTTGCAGTTAAACGCTCTACACGTCTCCAAAAAGCATTTTCTCTCTTGGAAAAACTAATC
>BNUX01000056.1 GCA_025997675.1 Spirochaetia bacterium
GGAGCTGTCCCTGGCCGGGGAACTGCGCCCCCGCAACGGCGGTTCCCGAGGGCAGGGGGATGCCGGTTCTGGCGGAATACAGGGCCAGGGCCAGGGCCAGTTCCACCCCAACCTCGGCTATCCGTATGCCCCCGGCCACGTTTATGTACAGGTCGTGATCCGAAAGCCGCAGGTTCAGGTGCTTCTCAAGGGTGGCGGCCACCCGGGAAACCCGTGCGTTGTCAATGCGGTCCGAGAAAACCCGGCTCATGGAACCCTTGGCGGGTACCGCCAATGCCTGGATCTCCACCAGTAGCGGCCGGGACCCCTCAAGGACTGCGGCAATCACCGTGCCCGGGGGCAGCCCCCCCGTTCGGTGTACCAGGAAAAGCGATGAGGGGTCCGTTACCGCCTGGAGGCCCTTTTCCCCCATGGTAAATATCCCAATCTCATCCACCGAGCCGAAGCGGTTTTTCGCCGCCCTGAGGAAACGGCTGTCACCCTCGTTTTGCTCGAAGTACAGCACCGTATCCACCAGGTGTTCCAGGGTCTTGGGCCCGGAAATGATGCCCTCCTTGGTCACATGGGCGGTGAGAAACAGGGCGGCGTCGTGCTCCTTGACCCAGGAAATGAGTTCCCAGGAACAGTACTTCATCTGGTTTACCGTACCGGGTATCAATCCCGCCTCATCGGTGTGAAGGGTCTGGGCGGAATCCACCATGACGATCACCGGCTTTACCGCTTCCAGGATGGTTTCGATTTCCCTTAGCTGCCCGGTACAGCAGATTTCTATGCGCTCACCCATGATACCCAGGCGATCCGCCCGCATGCGCACCTGCCCGGCGGACTCTTCCCCGGAAACGTAGAGGATTCGGCCCTTGGTAAGGGTGGCGGCGGCGGCTTGGAGCAGCAGGGTTGATTTCCCAATCCCCGGCTCGCCCCCCACCAGGATGGCGGCCCGTTTCATGATGCCCCCGCCCAGAACCCGGTCCAGTTCGCCGATGCCGCTGCTTATGCGTTTCCCCTCCTGGGGGTCCACCGATGAGAGGGGAAAGGATTGGGGGGGGGCTGCCCTTAGCGCCGCCGGAGCGGCCGGCCGCCTGAGCCGCAGCTACCGGCGTTTCAACCAGGGTATTCCATTCCCCGCATTCCGGGCAGCGGCCCAGCCACTTTGGTTCCTCGTGGCTGCAGCCGGTACACCGAAAAACAAACCCCTTCTGTTTTCTCATTAAGGGCCGGTATTCGGGGAGACACTGAGGGTATACCTGTTGTCTTCCAGGGGGTCCTTGTCAACGGTCGTTATTCTGAGATAGTAGGTTCCGGGCTCAAGGCTTAGGCTGAGGAAGGCGTTCCAATACCCGCCTGAGTCATCATCCTGGGCAATGAGTTCTTCCTTTGTATCGAACAATTCGATAAGGGTATCCAGATAATTATCCGCCGCTACCGTCTTTAACTCATAGGTTCCCCCGGTTTTGATCTGCAGCCGTACCCAGTCTACATCCGCAGCAGCGGTAAAATTCCGCTCCTGGGAAGAGTCGGGCTGGATATCCTTGGCGTTTGCAAGGCTGTCATCATTCTCGAAGGGGTCGGGTTTGACCGGGGCCATAAACCGGGTATGAATGTAATACCTGCCCGTGGCGCCTTGATAGGAGTTTACCCTGATATATACGGAGTCGGCTCCCGGTATGCCGGTAACAAGCTTCGCGTTGCCCTGGTAGCCCGAGTCATCATCACGCGCAATCACTTCCCCCCGGCTGTCATACACCTCCAGGAGGGTATCCAAGGTCCCCGAGGTATAGACCAGGAGGCGGCCCGCCCCGGGAGCGGTCAGGGTATAAAAGTCCACATCCTCCGGGGTAAGAAAATACCCCGTAACGGTATCCCCAATCCCGACAGGGGTGGCCTGTTTCAGGGTATCGTTCGGTTCGGCGGTGTCATTGGGCATGGGTTCCATTTGGAGGCGGAAACGGTAGGGGCCGCGGTCGTTCTCCGTCGCGCCGGCTAAGCGTATCCCCTCACATTTGATGATATACATGACCCCGGGATCAACAAAATACTCAATCCGGGCATTGGGGTTGTTTTCCACGTCATCATTCGCCCGGAGCAGGGTATTATACCGGTAGAGTTCCAGGACCGTATCGGTTTCCCCATCGGTTTCCGCTATCAACAGCCCCGCCGATTCGGGGGTAAAGGAAAACCAGTCCGCATCGTTGGCGCTCAGGTATCTGTCTATCCAATCGTCATTTTTGACCCTCACCGGGGCGCCCATGCTGTCCGGCTCATCGGGATCCGTATCCGGGCCAGGGACAGGCGCCGATACACAAGTGACAAAGACAGAAAGCACCAAAACCGTTATCAATAAGGTTTCCGGCAAGGACGTCCTTTTTAACATGCTTTTCTCCTGTTGGTACCAGTATGAGTTGTTTTCCCCCTTTATGCAAGTATTTCCGTGGGCTTATCGTGACAGCAGCCGGTTCAGCCGCTTCACAAAATCCGCCGGGTCCTTAACCTTGATCCCCTCCACCAGCAGCGCCTGATCCAACAATACCCCTGCCACATCGGCGATCCGCTCCTCGTCTTCAAGATCCCTGAGCCCCGCCACGATGGGATGATCGCCGTTCACTTCCAGGATGGGCTTTATGTCGGGCATCTCCATCTGTCCCATTGCCTTGAGCATTTGCTGCATCTGCATGGTGGGATCGTTTTCGTCCGCCACGATACAGGAAGGGGAGTCGTGGAGGCGCCGGGAGAGCTTCACATCCTTAACCCGGTCCCCCAGGGCCTTCTTTATCTTCTCGATTACCGGTTTAATCTCCTTCTCAGCCGCCTTATCCGCCTTCTCCCCCAGCTCTTCGTCCGCACCGGCCCGGTTCACCGCCTTCAGTTCCCACTCCTTGTAGCGCCCCACCGAGGGGATGACAATATCATCGATCTCATCGTCCATGATGAGCACTTCAATCCCCTTGGCGGTATAGGCTTCCAAGAGGGGGGATGCCTTGAGGGTCTTCTCGTCCCCGCCGGTGATGTAGTACAGGTGTTTCTGATCCGACTTCATCCGGGAAGCGTAGTCCGCGAAGCTGGTCCAGCCTTCCACGGTGCTGCTCTTAAACCGGACCAGTTCCTGTATCGCTTCCCGGTTACCAAAGTCCTGATAGAGCCCTTCCTTGAGGGGCCGGTTGTACTGGGACACGAAGGTTTCCCACTTCTCTTTATTGTTGTCAGCCAAGTCCTTGAACTCCCCCAGCAGTTTCTTTACCGAGCCGTTCCTGATGTTGAGGAGCACTTTGTTCTGTTGGAGTATTTCCCGGCTTACGTTCAGGGGCAGGTCCTCCGAATCGATGATCCCCCGGACAAAGCGCAGCCAGGTGGGCATCAGTTCCTTGTCGTCATCGGTGATAAAGACCCGCTTGACGTAGAGCTTGACCCCGGGCTTGTAGTCCGCGTTGTACATGTCGAAGGGGGCCTTCTTGGGAACATAGAACAGGGTGGCGTATTCCAGGGTCCCCTCAGCTTTGGTGTGGACGTAGAAAAGCGGCTCCTCGGTGTCGTGGCCAAGCTGCTTGTAGAACTCGTTGTAGTCCTCGTCCTTCAGTTCCGACTTTGCCCGCCGCCAGATTGCCGTGCCGGAATTGATCCGGTCGGTCTTTGTCACCGAGCCCTTCTCCTTCCCCTTATCGTCATACTCCTTCTCGTCGTAGGTGAGGTAGATGGGGAAGGCCACGTGGTTGGAGTAGCGCTTGATGATGTCCTCAATAGACCAGCGGTTGGCATACTCGGTCCCCTCCTCGGTAAGGTGGAGAATCACCGTGCTGCCCTGGGTGTCCCGTTGGGCGCTTTCGATGTCGTACCCGTCCTTCCCGTCGCTGGTCCACTTCCAGGCGGCGTTTTCCCCGGCCTTGCGGCTGATCACTTCAATTGATTCCGCAGCCATGAAGGCGGAGTAGAAGCCCACCCCGAACTGGCCGATGAGGTTGGAATCCTTCTTAGCGTCCAGGGCGAGCTTGTCCAGGAAGCTCCGGGTACCGGACCGGGCGATAGTTCCCAGGGAATCCGCCAGGTCCGCCTCGTTCATGCCGATGCCGTTATCGGCGATGGTGAGAGTCTTCCCCTCTTTATTGAAGGAAATATCAATCCGGGGGTCGAAGCTGATATTCTTATAGGCGTCGTCCGCCACGGTGAGGTACTTGAGCTTGTCCAGGGCATCCGATGCGTTGGATACAAGCTCCCGGAGGAAAATCTCCCGGTTGGAGTAGAGGGAATGGATGATAAGGTGCAGAAGCCGGCTGACTTCGGTTTGAAACTGGTGTTGAGCCATGAGGAATCTCCTTTGGTAAAAAGGTACTAAAAAAACAGGTCCGGAGGCAAGGAAAAAATGACGTTCCGGGCGCTCCGCAGTTCCTAAAAACCCGGAATTCTTAATCCCTAGTGCAATAGACGGTTTGGCGGCAGGGGACGCAGCCTCGGCGGCAGGGGACGCAGCCTCTGCGGCAGGGGACGCAGCCTCGGCGGCAGGGGACGCAGCCTTGGTGGCAGGGGACGCAGCCTCGGTGGCAGGGGACGCCGCCTTGGTGGCAGGGGACGCAGCCTCGGCGGCAGGGGCCGCAGCCTCCGCACGTATGTGCCGATCCTGCCCCCACGGTAGACCTAAACCTTACTATGGGGATAAGATTATATAGATGCAATTAAACAAAAAGCAGATGGCCGCAGCGGTATTGCTCCTCCTGCCCCTGGTTTTTGCCGCCGCCCGGGAGGTGGAGATCCATGTCCGGGATGCGGATGTGGGTGTGCCCCTTGAGGGGGCTCTTATCCGTTCCTGGGACGGCGAGGAGTATGCCGCAGGCAGTACCGGCGTTGCTCTTATCACGGTTCCCGATGACCGGCCGGTAAGCGTCACCGTGGCCTATCCGGGATATGAGGGCCTGCGCTTGGCAATACCCCCCACGGGAGACTCCTTTGTTGCGGAACTGCACCTGCGGTTAGTCATGGAAAACACGGAACTGGTTGTTGAAGCGGGGACCATCGCAGATACCGCCGGCAGGGACCGGGGCCGCGCGGTGGCAATCGGCGGGGAGGATCTGTCCCGTACCGCCGAAACGGGCTTAATTGAGGATGTGATGAGCGCCGTCAAACTGCTCCCCGGGGTGGGGTACACGGGCTTCTTTGACGCCATGCCTTCCATCCGCGGCGGGGAGCCCGGGGACCTCATGGCGGTTCTGGACGGCTTCTATATCGAAAACCCCTACCATTGGGACGGCGGCTTTTCCATCTTCGATCCCCGGATGATAGAGAGCGCCCGGCTGAGTCATGGGGTGTTTTCCGCCCGCTACGGGCATACCCTTTCCGGATTGTTGGAGCTTTCATCAAAACGTCCCGCATCCGATGGCATTGAAACGGAATTCGGCCTTTCCACCAACGCCGCAGATTTCAATCTGTCCATTCCCCTGGGCTCCCGGCAGCGCGGCGGTGTCATGGTCATGGGGAAAGTTACCTGGTGGCAGCCCTTTATCGAACTGGCACACCTCTTTATGCCCATTTCCCGGAATGTAAAAGAGGCCCCCTGGATAGCCAGCGGCGCGGTATCCGCCAATTACCGCTTTAACCCCGCCCTTGAATGGACGCTGAACGGCTACTTTGGCGGCGACGGTATCGGCTTCCAGTATGAAAACGAAGTAGACGAGCCTCTAGTGACGGGCACTACTTCCATGAGCCATTTCTTTGATAACAAGATCGGCTTCTTCAACACCGGCGTCACCTTGAACCCGCTCTCCACGATGCTGTTAAAAGCCTCTTTAGGCGCGGGGCTGAACGAGACAAACGCCCATATCGAAATGAAGGACCGCCTCTCGGTACGGGCCGTTCCGCTAAGGGAGGACGCCTACCACCACCGCACCGACCGAACCATCCACGCCCAGGGGCGCGTTGATTTTGACTGGGACCTGAGCACGGTTTTACCGGGCTTCCTCTTTGCCGCAGGGGCGCATGAACGCTATTCCCGATGGTCCCTTGACCGGGAGGATTCTGATCCCGCCGCCGCCCGTGCCTCCCCCACCGCCGCCGATTCCGCCATGTCGGTACGCAACGACGGGTTCTTCACCTCCGCCTATTCCCTGATGGAATACCTGACCCCCGGCAGAAGGTTCGGCGCCGAGCTGGGGCTGCGCATCGATCACCTGGCCCTGGTAGGTGGGGGGGAGGATGATTTTTCCCCGCCCACGCTACCTGCGTTCAGCCCCCGGCTTACCCTGGATTTTAACGTGATGAAACACCGGGGGGTGCTGGACTCCCTGGATGTGACCCTGGGGACCGGCCTGTTTGCCGCGGCGGATACCGCCCTGCATTACCTTACGAAGCGGCAGGTCCCGGCGGACTTTACACTGAAACCCTCCCAGTCATGGACCAGCCTGGCGGGGGTAGGCGCGGATTTGTCCGGCGGCTTCCGGGCGAGTATTGAAGGGTATTTCAAACTGCTGTCAGACCGCGGCTATATCAACGATACGGAGACGGCCTATCACTTTGACGGGGAAGGGCGCATTTGGGGGTTTGACCTGCTGCTGCAAAAGACGGAAAGCCGCTATTGGGACGGCTGGATTTCCTATTCCTTCAACGACGCCCGGTACCGCGACCCGCAGCAGCCGGATAGCGCCGGGTGGTACTACCCGAATTTCCACCGCTTCCACACGCTGAACCTGTCCCTCAACATAAAGCCCCTGCCGCAGTTCCACATCACCACCCATCTGGGCTTTACCAGTGGCAAGCTTGCCCGAACGATACAATCCGTAACAACCACCGTGGTTGACGGTGTCACCCTGTATGTCCCGGTCTATACCGATGAGCCGGAGCGGACCAGCTTTTCCCTGCCCCTGGACATCAAGTTTTCCTGGTACCCCTTCAAGAGCGGCAGCAGGGTCCGCACGGAGGTATACCTGGGGGTGGAAAACATCCTGGGCCCCCTCTTGCCTTCGGTCAAGACCATCGTGATTAACCCCTACACCGGAGCGGAGGAAACAGCCGGGGGCATGGCGGTGATGAGGGAGCTTGCCATCCCGCTGCCCAGCCTGGGGGTAAAGTGGCGGTTTTAATGGGGTTTAATAGTGGCGCATAATCGGTTATTATCGTGATAAGGAGAAACACTATGGCCATTTCCCGGTCCGTAAAAGACGCATTAGGTTCATCATCCATGATCCGCAGGATGTTTGAGGAGGGGAACCTTTTAAGAAAGCAGCATGGGGCCGATAAGGTCTTTGATTTTTCCCTCGGTAATCCCGATGTTGAGCCCCCCCCGGCCTTCCACCAGGTGTTTCTGCGTTTCGCCCAGGAGGACGCCGTCGGCAAGACCAGGGGCGTGCACGGCTATATGCCCAACCCCGGTTTCCCTGCCGTTCGGGAAGCGTTGGCGAAGAAGGCCTCCCGGGAGCAGGGGGTCACCCTGGAGGGGTCCCACATCATCATGACCGTGGGCGCCGCCGGGGGGCTCAACGTGGTGTTCAAGACCATCCTCAACCCCGCCGATGAGGTTATCGTTCCCCGGCCCTTTTTTATGGAGTACAAGTCCTACGTGGGGAACCACGGGGGAATAGTGCGGGAAGTAGAAACACTGCCGGATTTCAACCTCGACTTAGACGCCATTGCGGAGGCCCTGTCGGAAAAAACAGCGGCGGTGCTGATCAACTCCCCCCATAACCCCACGGGCCGGGTCTACCCCGCAGCAACACTGCGCGCCCTGGCGGAAATCCTTTCGGCCCAGGGCAAAAAGACCGGCCGCTATCCCTTCCTGGTGGCGGACGAGCCCTACCGGGAAATCGTCTACATAAGCGGGGGAACCCCGCCGGTGCTTTCGGCCTACCGCCACTCCATCAGCGTCACCTCCTATTCCAAGAGCCTCTCCCTGCCCGGGGAGCGGATCGGCTACATCGCCGTGAACCCCGGCATCCAGGACGAGGAGGACCTCCTTTCCGGCCTCATCTACGCCACCCGGGTGTTAGGCTACGTGAACGCCCCGGCCCTGATGCAGCGCATTGTGGCGGAACTTACGGAGGAATCGGTGGATGTGGGTGTCTACGCCCGCCGCCGGGACGCCTTCAAGACAGTGCTGGACAACGCGGGCATCCCCTATGCGGAACCTGAGGGGGCTTTCTACCTGTTCGCTAAGGCTCCCGGCGGCGATGACGGCGCCTTTGTGAACCACCTGAAGCAATACCTAATCCTGGGGGTTCCCGGCAGCGGCTTCGGCAAGCCCGGCTGGCTGCGCTTCGCCTACTGCGTGGACGAGCTGCATATCCGCGCCTCAGCTCTGGCCTTTAAGAAGGCTATGGAGACCTGGTAATTATTTAGTATCGTACTTCCGGAGGTCAACCAGCAGCCGTTGTGCCCGAGCCTGTACCGCTTTAATATAACGGCCCTTGGAAATGCGGGTTAGGAGATCCTTGATGGAAGGATCCTTCAGGCCGCCGCTTTTTTTCGCCAGGGCTTCAATGGCATCCAGGGAGGAAAGGGCCAGGAGATTGTCCGGGTTCAGGTTGTCAAAATGGATTGCCACCCAGGCGATGGTGTTCGTCGTTTCTTCTTTATCGTTGAGGCCTATCCTTGCCAGGGACTTAATCGCCAGGGTAAGTACCATAGGTTCCACTTCCGTCCGCAGGATCTTTAAGAGGGTCGTTTTTGCCTCCGCCGTGCCAAGATCCCCCAGGTAGACCACCGCCCGGGCACGGTCGGAGGGGGAGTTGTTCGTCAGCCTGCCGTTTTCCCGGCTCTGGTTGGTAAGCCCCCCCAGGGCTATATATTCCAGTTCCTTCCGGAGGTCGTCCGAGGTATCACCTCCGGCAATGGCTTCACCAATAAAATCCAGTTCATCCGCAAATGTCGGGAGGCCGCTCAGAAGAAAGAGCGCAACCCAAATTACCGGGTAAATAAATCTATGCTTCATTTTTCCCCTTCCAGCAGCGCCGCTATAACACCATCCAGGGCAAGCCCTTCCCGGTTTTCCCGTTTTATCAGATTTCGCAGGGTTAGGCTGCCGGACCCCCCGTCACTTGGTATGATCATCCAGGGAATCCCCTTCTTTTCCGCCACTATATATTGCTGGGTAAGCTTTTTTTCGTCCGGGAACACTTCGCAGGTAATCCCCGCCTCCCGGAGCTTCTGCCCCAGGGCCTGGGCCAGCCCGCCATCCGCTTCCCGGATGCAGGCCACCGCCACCTGGGCATAGCGGGTCTCGCCCTTGAGCCGGCCAAGGCTTTCCAGCGCGGCGATAAGCCGGTCCAGGCCGATGGAGGAACCAACCCCGCTCAGTTTTTCCTTTGAATAGAGCCCCGCCAAATCGTCGTACCGCCCGCCGGAACAGACCGAACCGATAGCAGGCAATTCGTTGAGGAAGGTCTCGTAGACCACCCCGGTGTAGTAATCCAGGCCCCGGGTAATTGAAGGGTCCAAGGTGAAAGAATCCGCGCAGCCTGTGTCGGCCATAAAGCGGCGAATCAGGGCAAGCCGTTCCGATTCGGCACAGGGGCCGCCGGCGGCGGCGGTGATGGCCGCCAGGGTTTCCTCAAAGCTGTCCCTGGGCCGGATGTAGTCCAGGATGCTCCGGGCCTTTTCGGCGCCCGTCAGGGCTTCCAGTTGTTCCAGGGTAGCCTCCCGGCCAATCTTGGCGATCTTATCCACGGTGCGCAGTATCTCCGCCGATTTGTCCGAAACGCCGATTCTCCCCAGGAACCGGTTAAAGAGGCCCCGGTGGTTGAGGCGGATGGTGACATCCCCGGCGTCTATGCTCTTGAGGGTGTGCCGGATCATCAGGAGGATCTCGAAATCTGCGGCGGCGGTGTCGCTGCCCACGATGTCAAAATCGCACTGGGTAAATTCCCGGTACCGGCCCCGTTGGGTATTCTCCCCCCGCCAGACCTTGGCAATATGGTAGCGCTTGAAGGGCAGGGAAAGCTCCCCACGGTGCTCCGCAAGAAAGCGGGCGAAGGGGACGGTCAGGTCAAAACGGAGGGCCACATCCCGGCCGCCGTTATCGGTGAAGCGGTAGATCTGCTTTTCCGTTTCACCGCCCCCCTTGCCCAGCAGTATCTCCGCATACTCCAGGGCCGGGGTGTCGATGGGGACAAACCCGAAGGAACGGAAGGACTTTTCGACCTTCTCCAGCAATACCCGGCGTTCAATCTCCGCAGAGGGTAGAAAATCCCGGAAACCCTTTAAAATACGAGGTTCAATCATTACTTGGGACTGTACTGCCGCAAATCAAACATCAGCTGCTGCGCCCGGTCCTGCACCGGTTTTATATACCGGCCATTGGCAATAAGCATGATGCTCCGCAGGGTATTGGGGTCCTTCACGCCGCCGCTTTTTTTCGCCAGGGTTTCAAAGGCATCCAGGGAGGCAAGGGCCAGAAGATTATCGGGGCCAATCGTGTTAAAACGCCGTACCACCCATGCGATGGTATTGGCCGTTTCTTCGTTATCATTAAGGCCGATCTTTGCCAGGGACTTAACCGCCTCGGTAAGCACCATCGGTTCCGTTTCCGCCAGCATAACCTTTAAGAGGGTGTCCTTTGCCTCCGGAGTGCCGATTTCCCCCAGGTAGATAGCCGCCTGACGCCGGACATCGGGGAAGTTGTTTATCAGCCGGCCGTTTTCCCGGGTCTGGTTGGTAAGCCCTTCCAGGACAAGGTATTCCAGAGCGTTCCGCACATCATCACTGGTATTCCCGTGGCGAATAGCCTGGTTGATATATTCCAGGGCAACCAGTTTCGTATCCCGCCCTAAAGCCTGACTCTGCTCCCGGATAATCATGTTTTCAACAGATTCCTGGAGATACGACTCTTCCACGGACATTTCCTGGGCAGCCGCCAGGGATACCCCAAGAAGACCTGCCACTGCAATCGCAACTACACGCTTTAGATATATCATTGAATAAACCTCCTTCTCTGTTTACATCTCAAAAACTTCAATTGGGAAGGGCTATTTTCCAAGTACCCCTGCTCTTTACAAATTCAAAAAGCCGCAGCCGCTGGTTCCCTTTTACCGTATAGGCCTTTACCCTAGTATGGCTTACAAACTCGATATCGTCAAGATGAGCGTCCAGGCTGATACCCTGCCGGGCCGCAACCACCACCTGTTTAAAATAATCCTGGGGCGTTTTTAGCACGATTCTCTGCATGGTCAATTGCCGGGAGGTTTTGGAAATACGATCCAAATACTCCGGTGAATTGATGGTTGCGATAAAATCATCCGACAGATAAGTGAGCCATTTCGTATAGTTATTTGCCCGGATAACCCGGTTAATCTCTTCAATAAGCAGTGCTATTTCCGATCTGGCGTCTTCAAACTCTTTGCTGCTTATGCTGCGGGGATCAAACGGAATTTGGTCCGCAGATGTCCCCGGGCCGGGGGCCGGGACCGTGATCTGAACCGGGGCCGGAAATGCGGGATCCTGCGGGAGTATCACCCCCTGCTGGGGCTCCGGGGTGTTGGTGGTACATGAAAAAGTACTCAGTAATAGAAGAATAGCCAAAAAAGCCTTCACCATACCTCCTGATTCTAGCATATTATATTTTTTTATTAAAGGCTAGAAAATGATGAAACAATGGGCTACCATAGGGAACAGTATGGTAAAAGCCGCCTTTCCCGGTTCCTTCGATCCGCTAACCTTCGGGCACCTCAATATAATAGAGCGGGCCGCCGCTCTTTTTGACGAATTGGTGGTGGTCCTGGCGGAAAATCGCCAAAAAAAGACCCTCTTTCCCCTGGAGGAGCGGATGGTCATGGTCTCCCAATTGGTCTTACCCTGGAAAAATGTTTCCGTGACCAGTTCCGGTTTGCTCATGGTGGAATTTATGCAGGAGCGGGGCATCTCCGTCCTGGTCCGGGGTGTCCGGGGACTGGAGGATTTTTCATACGAATATGACCTTTCCCTCTGGAATAAGACCCTGGCGCCGGAACTGGAAACCATCTTCCTGGCCCCGGATCCCCGGTATACGCTCCTCCGTTCTTCGGCCATAAAGGAACTGGCCTCCTTCCACCGGGACCTTTCCTCCCTGGTTCCTCCCCTGGTGGAAGAGGCGCTGCGGAAGGTGTTTTAGAACTGCCCCCCCGCCTATCCGGTCACCCGGTAAAATCCCGCCGGCGCCTTCACTTCAAACTCCAGAACCCGCCCGTCATGGGGGTGATGAAACACGATACGTTCCGCATGGAGGCAGAGCCGCTTCAGGGGGTCGGTCTTTGCGCCGTATTTTTTGTCCCCCACCACCGGATGGCCCGAATGGGCCAGGTGAGCCCGTATCTGGTTACGCCGGCCCGTTTCCAGCTCCAGGGAAAGGAGGGAAAGACGGCCGTTTGATTTGAGGAGCTTCCAGTGGGTCACTGCGTTCTGGGAGAACGGTGCCTGCTGCCCGCCGGACACTACCACCACCCTGCCCCGTCGATCCTCCCCCAGGGGCGCATCGATGGTCCCCTCCGCTTCAATGAACGCCCCTTCCACCAGGGCCAGGTAGCGCCGCTCCAGTACCGCCTCGTCCCAGTGGTCCATGAGTTTCCGCTTGACCGCATCGGACTTGGCAAAGATCATGACCCCCGAGGTTTCCCGGTCCAGCCGGTGCACCACCGCAGGACGGCGCTTTTCACCCTTTTTGCGGAGGTATTCCGCAAGTATCCGGTAGGCGGTTTTTTCCCGCTCGGCCCCGGCGGCAATGGAGAGGAGCCCCGCCGGCTTATCCACAACCAGGAGGTCCCGGTCTTCGTAGAGGAGCACAAGACCCTGGGGCAGATGGCGGGGATAGGGGGAACTCATTTTCCTATAATATACTAATATCAAATAATTTGTGCGTTTACGCACTTGCCTAACCTGGGGTGTTTATGCTAGAATTAAAGGATAATGAAAAGCACTATTGAAACAACCGTTAATCGGCGTATCAAAAAGATTCGGGAGGCGCTTAGTCTCTCCCAGATGAAATTCTCCAAGGTCATATCCCTTTCCAGCGGGTATCTTGCGGGGGTGGAAGTGGAGAAGCGGAAGGTCAATGACCGGATTATCAAGCTGATCTGCGCATCCTTCTCGGTCAATGAAAAATGGCTCAGGAATGGGGAAGGTGAAATGTTCAGCCAGGATCCCGATAAGGAGTTTACCAAGCTGGTAGCCCTTTATAAGGAACTCAACCCCAGTTATCAGGAATACGTCCTAAAGCAGATTGATCTGCTTCTGGACATGCAGGACAAAAAAACCGTCTGATCGGTTTACCAAAACAGTTCCTCAAGAGGCCCATCACTTCATTGAAGTCGGATGACTCCATGTGCAAATGCTTTCGTCCCAAGCCCTTTGATTTCCTGGCCCTGGGACTTTCCCTGGGGTTGACCGTTTTTTCATCCTGGCTGGTCTACGCTAAACCCGCCGCCGGCGCCCGGGTGATTGTGCAGAGCGAAGGCGGAACCTGGATGTTTCCCCTAAACGCGGAGGAAACCCTGCGCCTTCCCGGCCCCCTGGGGGAAACGATAGTAGAAATTGGCGGGGGGCGGACCTGGGTCCAATCCTCCCCCTGCAATAACCAGACCTGTGTGGCCGCCGGGCGCCTCTACCGCCGGGGCCAGTGGACAGCCTGCCTGCCTAATAAGGTATTCATTTATATGGAAGGAACCGTGGATGAAAACGATGGCCCGGACAGCACAACCTGGTAGTACCAACGGGTCCTTTAAGACCATTGCCATCCTGGGAGCCTTCTGCCTGTTCCTCTCCACCATTGAGTACCTGATCCCCAAACCGGCGCCCTTTATGCGGCTGGGCATCGCCAATCTACCCCTCATGCTGGCCCTGGACATCGTTCCCTTCAGCGGGTTTCTGCTGCTCATTGGTATAAAAGTTATCGGACAAGGGATCATTACCGGGACACTCTTTTCGTATATCCTGCTCTTTTCCCTGGCCGGTACCGGCGTATCCGCCCTTACCATGTTTTTTCTGCGAAGGTTCCTGGGCCCGGAACGGATAAGTCTTGTGGGGATTAGTGTCCTGGGGGCCCTCCTGTCCAACGGAGCGCAGCTGGGCCTGGCGCGGGTCTTTATCTTTGGACAAAGCGTCAGGTATATTACGCCACCATTCCTGGCTATGGGGCTCATCACCTCCCTGGCCCTGGGGCTTTTTTGCGAATACTTTATCCGGGGCTCGCGGTGGTATGCCGGTAACCGCAGAGTAGAATCCGCTTTCGAGGACGAATATGAAGCTTTTATTTCCCCCTCCGCGATCTTCCCTCCGCGCGCTCCGCGGTTTCTTTCCTGGGAGCAATTCAGGCAGCGGAGGCAGGATATGTACGAAAATCTGTTCGGCAGCAGCGGGCTTTGTGTGGCGGGGCTGCTTATGATGCCCGCCCTGGTTTTTAATCCTAATCCGTATTTCCGGACGCTGCAGTTTATGTTTTTCTGGTTCCTTGCCGCTCTTGGGGGAAAGCGGAACAATCCCCTTACCACCATCCTTATCATCCTGGGTATTACGGCATTCAACCTTTTGGCGCCCTACGGACGGGTCCTGTTTTCCTGGGGACTGTTCAGGATTACCGAAGGGGCCCTCCTGGCGGGTATACAGCGGGGGGTAACCCTGGAAGGGCTGATTATGTTGTCCAGGATAGCGATTCGGCGGGACTTACGGCTCCCCGGTGTTTTCGGGGAACTCATTGGGGAATCCTTCCGTATCCTCAAGCTTGTGCAGGAACGGAGAAACACCATTACCCGGAAAAACTTTGTCCGGGACATTGATAATCTGCTGATAGAACTCAGCGGAACGGAGGAGCTGCCCCCGGCGGCTCTGAAAAAACGGCGGCCTACTACGGCGGTGGGGTGGATCATCCTTTGCGCCGCAGTGATCCTGGCGTGGCTGCCCTGGCTGTGGGGCGCCTCCGTTATATAATGGAACGGCACACCCGGAAGCCCAGAAGCCAGTACCGGTACGAGGGAGTATAGGCATCCCGGTTAGCGGACCGAAGGAACTGCACGCTATGGTTCCAGCTCCCGCCGCGATCCGTCCGGAGGTCCCGCGGGGAGGCGGGACCCGCAGGGCCTTTGGGGTCGGTTTGGTCCCCCTCCGGGTAGCGCCCATACCGGTCCCAGCACCACTCCCATACATTGCCGCTCATATCGTAGAGGCCCAGACTATTGGGCAACCTGGTTCCTACCGTCCGGGACATTCCGCCGCTATTACCATCATACCAACCCACCGCATCGGCATCGTTCCCCCCGGCATATTCAAAGGGAAGGTCATCTGCCCCGGCGGCGCCGCCCTTAGCGGCATATTCCCATTCCGCCTCCGTGGGCAGCCGGTAGCCATTTGCATTAAAATCACAGATGATGGCGGCGCCGCTCCCGTGGTACGCAGGGGTGAGTCCCTCTTTACGGCTTAAGACATTGCAAAACTCCACCGCCTCATACCAGGTAACATTTTCCACCGGCAGGGCATCGCCCTTAAAGTAACTGGGATTGTTTCCCATTATGGCAATCCATTCCTTCTGGGTTACCTCGTAGGCGCCTATGGAGAAACTGCGAAGGGTCACCCTATGCACAGGACGCTCATCTTCCTCACCCCCTAAGCCGCCTCCCATTTGGAAGGTCCCCCCTTCCACCGGGACCATGCGGGGGCTTCCTTCATTTTGGGCAAAGCAAATGGCCGGGATAAGGCAAGACAGGCATACAAGGTGGAACAATTTCATTTTCTATGACTATACCCGATTTGAGGGGAGAAAGCAACGGTTTTACCGGTGAAACCGCCCCCCGCTATCGGGCCGCAGTACCCGCTCCAGCCCCCCTTCTTCGTAGTGCCGGGTGACGGCGTCGATCAGCGTGTAGGAACAATGGCAAAACCCCGCCGCTTGCTTCTTCGTCAGCGCCGGTGTAGCGGCCAGGTACAACAATGCCGCCGCCCGTTGTACCTGCCAGTCCGTCCAGGGCCCGTTGCCCCCTTCCCCCGCCTTCACTATCCCCTCCAGCCGTTCCCGTTCCCCCTCTTTCAAGACCAGGGGCTCCCGCGTCTTCCGTTGGACGCGGGGTAGCTCCACCACGGCGGGGGGGCGGAGGTCCGGACGGGGGCGGTGCTTTTGGCGAATCCGGGCCACCGTGGCGTGGGAAATACTCGCCGCTATACCCTGCTCCACCGCCGCTTCCGCAAGCAGGACGTTGGTCCAGCGCCGATGACCCGCTGGGGGGGCGCCTTGGCTCAGGGCGATGATCCGCTCCTCCATTTCCGTGGTGACCAGCTTGGTGTAGGTGTAGGTCTTATGGGCCAGGGCCGCCGCTAAACCTTCGGTGCGGTAGCGGTGGAGGATGGTGTAGACCGTGGCTTCGGTGCAGCCGCAGTCCTTGGCGATTACCGGGACCGGGCGCGTGATATCCCGGGACAGGAGCAGGATTTTGGCGCGACGCCGTACCGGGGGGTTGTCCCGGGCGGCGGCGGTCTTGCCGGGGAGAATGTCGGGGGACTCGCCGGAGACCAGGGCTTCCAGGTGTGCCGTTTCTTCCGGCGTCAGGGGGAGGGATGAGCGGTTTTCCCGGGGACGCTGCCATCGCTTCGGCTGTGGCGTTGGTTTGGGCGCACCGGAAGGCGGCGGGGTAAGGCCGGCGCCGTATTGATGGAGGATCCGGCATACCGTGGGTACGGAAATCTGCGGCGCAATGCCCCGCTCCATGATGGTCCGAGCAAGCAGGTCCAGGGTCCAGCGGCTATGACCCGCGGGGGGCTCGCTTTGGCGCAGGGCGACTATCTGCCTGGCCATTTCCTGTTTTGCCGAGCCGTGGGCAATGGTTTTGTGGATCAGGGCGGCTTCCAGACCCTCGGTACGGTAGCGGCGGCGGATGTTGTAGACCGTGACCGTGGTACAGTCGCAGGCGGCGGCAATGTCCGAGGCATGAAAGGTTTGCAGAAACAGGAGAATCCGTGCGCGGAGGCGGACATGGGGAGCGTCCTTTGGGGAAGCGGGGGCCACCCCCAGGACATCTCCGGCGGCGGCGCCCCGGGCTATCAACAAGAGTCGTTCCTGTTCACCCGGCTTCAGGCGTATCGGCTCCTTCATGGGCCCTCCCGCCGGTATTCAAACAGTTCCTTGTCTACGCGGGGTAATTCCGTTACACTTGAAAGAATGGGTACAAACACAAAGTATAAATCCAGTCTGTTCTCCTGGCTTTTCAGTGACCCTGAAACGCTTCGTGAGCTGTACTGCGCTATTGAGGGGATACTGGTAGATCCGGCTCTGCCCGTTATCATCAATACGCTGGAGGATGTGTTTTTCATGAACCAGAAGAATGACATCAGCTTTGTGATTGGCGGTAAACTGGTGGTTCTCATTGAGCACCAGAGCACGATAAACCCCAATATGCCCCTCCGGTTTCTGATGTATGTGGGGCGGGTATACGAAAAGATTATCGAGGATCGGAACAGATTCAGCGTGACGAAGCTCCCCATCCCCCAGCCTGAGTTTATCGTCCTGTACAACGGCGAGGAGCCGTGTCCCGACGTAAGCACCCTCAAGCTTTCGGATGCTTTTATGGACGCTGCGGGAGCGGGGCTTACAACAAGCGGCGGTTCTATCCCACTGGAACTGACCGTCAGGATATACAACATCAACGAGGGGCGAAACGAAGCGATGGCCGAAAACTGCAAAAAGCTGAAAGGGTACAGCCGCTTCGTTGCCAAGGCCCGGGAGTTCAAGAAAAGCGGCAAGGACAGTGAAGAAGCTATAAAAATGGCTATATTATATTGTATCAACCATGATATACTAAAGAATGTTTTACGAGACCAAGGATCGGAGGTTATCAACATGTTATTTGGCGAATGGGACATGGACACCGCATTGGCGGTTCGCGAAGAGGATGGCTGGAAGAAAGGCCTAGAGGAAGGCCTAGAGAAAGGCCTAGAGGAAGGCCGGGAGGAAGGCGAGGAGAAAGCCCGGAAGGAACTTCTGGAACTTTTGGAAAAGGGATACCGGGTAGACCAGATTAAAGCAATATTATCCTCTAAAAAAGAAGGTACATAAATGCTAATTGGTGAAGGGGATATGGAAACTATCAAACAACTCTCCGTACAATAAGCGTCCGTCTTCATCGGCTATCCCCAAGCCCCGTACCCGCCAAAAGGCCCCGGTCTTCCCCCGTCCCCCCGCAACACCCTTGGCGGCTGGTCCTAATCCCCTAAAAAAAGCCCGGTTACTGCTTGGACCAAGGTCCGTAACCGGGCTCCCGTTACCTGGCCGCCTTAGGCGGCCATCACTTTGTTTACCTACGACGACTAATTATTCGCCGCCGCCGCCGGAGGTATTGCCGTAGACTGTTGCTAGCGCTGTTTCGGTCCACTCAACATCGCTTACCCTACCTATGGCATCTTTAGCCTGAACACCAACGTAGAAAGATTGTCCTGCTATCTGTGAAACACCGGAACCGGCAACACCAGGAGCATAAACACTAATCCCCCCGAAGGCTTTAGTCTTATTAACTGTTTCATTGGCCACACCACCAGTACCATAACCAGCAGCGGGTTTTTGGAAGCCGTTAGAAGCGGTGCCACTGAAATAAATAATGTGGTCCTCATTCCCAAGGTAAATGTTGTACGAAGTCGCATCTTCAATCGCATCAAAATCTACATACACCTTGGTAAAACTATTAACACTACCGGCATAAGTCGGGTACTGTGCGGCTGTTACCGTGGAGGCATCGATACCGCCTATAGAGGCAACATTGTGCTGACCCACCGTCTGCTCACACCCCATCATCACAAAACCGAATGCCAGCACCAATACCAGCATTCCTAACACAACTTTTGAGTTCTTCATTTAAAGAACCTCCTTCAAACTGCAATCCGGCTAGGCCGGACTATATTAAACCGACTATGCCGGTTTACGAGCAGAGCAACGCCCCGCAAAAAGCACTATGGAATAATCGTCCAAAATAACGGCCCCCAGGGTCCCTGATTCCCCTTGGCATTTTCCAGACGCACGATGAACCAGACCTTCTTCCCCCCTCCAGCAAGTAAGTAATTCTTCTATAGTATATAGTTCTGCCTCTGCGCTATGTAGTTACGACATGGCGCTGTATCACTACGTGTCCAAACTCTATCGCCACGGCCTACCGCTATATCGCCGCGACGCTCCGCTCTATAGCTACCCCATGCTGCTATACAGAGACGGCTTGCGTCCATACGGATTCGACTCGCTTCTTTATAAGAATAAAGTGAAATTGTCGGCGAGGAGAATGTGTATGGAAAAAGAAGGCGGTAATTGGCTGCCCGGCAGCTATGCAAAACAATTGGCTATGGCCAAGGTATGGCTTGCTATCCTGGTCATCAAGAGTACGGCCTGGAAAATCGAAACTTCGGATGTTGATGAGTTTAGTGTGCTGATTAACACGGCGGATGCCGCCCATATCAGGATGCAGAACAAGGGTACCCGGACCGCAGTGGACCGGGCCAACCGTGACGCCGCCTTCGCGGCCATGATAACGAAGATGCGGTTCTTCAAGAATAACTACTTCAACATCCCTCCCCGTACGGCGGCGGAGTTTGTTACCCTGCTCCTGGCCCCC
>BNUX01000057.1 GCA_025997675.1 Spirochaetia bacterium
GTTATGACTTGGCATCAAAGCACTTTAAGCGTAGCGTCTTTTATAGTCGCAGTCATAAGGCGACTTTTTAATCAGGTCTTTATAGTGGTGATTAAAAACCACTTGTGTTTTAACGCCACTGCACCGGCGTAATTTGTTATAGTGGATTAAACCACTGCATCAGTTATCAGTTGATGCTACTTGATTGTTTTTTGTTTTAAGTGATGCATCACCACCACTGATTTCCACTTGTTTTTATAGTTGGCGGCTAAACTTGAAATCTGCCAACTTTTCATCTACCTATGATGTAAGCATTCTTGGCAAACTTTATTGCCAAAATCCCAAACTTTTTAATTTTTTTGCATCTTCCGCTGAGACTTCTTCTTCAAATAACCACTCGGCTTTACCAACCATAATCTGTCCGTCATGGTTGTTAAGAGTAATTGTGTTATAGCGGTGATATAAATGAGCCAAACTACTACGGAAAGAGTGGTAATCTTTGTAGGTTAATTGACTGGAATACTTGTCATAAAAGTGTTTAAGCGTAGAAAAAAACTCCAAGCTGACCAGAGTGTCGGACTTCATGGTTTGGACTAAAACTGGCTTGAATCTGTTATCAATCATGTATAGGTATGTATGCATTTTTTGGGGGATTTCTAAAAAAACCGCCAATATTTTCTAAAAAAAGTCAGCAGACTTGTTTTAGTCTGCTGACTTTACTACCAAGTGGTGCCCGCACCACCTCACCGGATTTCCTGATAAAGAAGTGCTGAAACGCCAAAATGACGATTCACTATCTTTTATATAGAAGAGTTCTATAAATGGAGATCCCCTACGTAACTTATTTTTCACGGAAATACTCTTAACTGCACTATATATAGTGCTGCTTTTCTATAACACGCAACATATAGCGTACATCTTTTCGTAAAACCTAAAATAAGGACTTTTTATAGGGGGCATATAAATTACTCGAAAAAATTACCAAATCCTCATAAATCAAAATCATTTTGCTTACATATTTTTTAATGGAAAATAAATACCGGCTGTTAGTTGGTTTCCGTTAAAAGTTTCTTAAAAATAAAAGATGACCCTGACATCAGTAAAAATAGGCTGACCTACCCAAAGTCAGGATAAACTGATAGGAAAGGAGTTTGTATGAACGAGATTCAAAGTTATTTCTTACAAGAAAGAGGTGTGACTTCTGGAAGCCCTATGACATGGAAGAGTATGAGGGAACATACACTGGCCCATAATTGGTATCATGGCCATCCGCTTGAAAAGCTGACAATTGAAGAACTTGACGCAGAAATCAAGGAGTATAAAAAATGTATGAGGTTGTATAAAAAATAAGGGATTGGTAGAATACTAAAAGCAAAAGTCAGCAGACTAAAACAAGTCTGCTGACTTTTTTATTATCAAGCAAGTGGTGCTGGCACTACCTAACCGGATAAAAAGTGGTCAAGCGTCAAAATGGCGTTCCACCAGCCCCTTTTAGCCATTATCACGGATTCATCATGGCTTTCTCATTTCAAAATGGACCATACGGGCCATTTTGCTTTTATCCACTTCCTTCTTGGCTTGGTGGTCAATCAGATAATCCACCATAAACCGGGGGAAGTCCAGACTTACCTCTTAACCTGAGCCTACTTCGTCCCCGGCTTCCTCCCGCTGGCTTCTTCCCAGCCACAGCCTTGGCCGGACCAGCGGAACTGGCCGAGAATACCGCTATCTGAATAAAACCTCACCAAAGATTGAAGGTTTTAACAGGGTTAAGGATTGTATGTCCTGATTTATCTTGATACAATTTAAGGAAATTGAGCCAAAGGAGTTTATATGGCAGCAAAATACATCATCACACAGGACCGAAAGAAGCAATTCCATTTCAATCTTAAAACCACCACCGGGGAAATCCTTGCATCCAGTGAGAACGGCTATGAGGATAAAAAGACTTGTCTAAAGGGCATAGCCTCTTTACAGAAGGAAATCGTCAAGCTCCAAAAAATCATCACCACAGCCAAGATTGTTGATGAAACCGTCCCGGCAGCACCAGCCAAGAGACCCGGTCGCCCAAAGTCCAAGGCAGCCCCGAAGAAGAGGGGGCGAAATCCAAAGTCAAAATAGATTTTACTTAGTTTATTCTAAGCGGAAATATTCCTCTATATAGCCTTTCATTTTCAATAAATGATCTTTGCATAAATCATCACTCCAAGTTTTATTTCTATATATAATATCCAACTTTAATGAATCAACTCTATCACTTCGTTTTGCATAGAGAAAATGCTCTCGTTTTTCTCGAAATGGTTTGTTGCTAAATTCAGAGTTTATATTTCTTGATACTAAAGCTAAATTACCAAAAGTGTTTAAATATCTTTTTGAGACAATATCTTGTGTATAATTAGGATTTTGTGGTGAAACATGCTCAACCGAATTTTTGGCAGTCATCCTGAACTTTTTCCAATCAAGTATTTCATCACTTAATAAATACCAAAGAATAAATTCAAGTTTATAAAACCAATAATGTGGAAAACTGACCCCAAGATTTTCATCAATTATATCATAATTATAAACATATTGTCCAAAACTCCCATTTGCTATACTATCCATTAGCAATAAAGTTCTTTCCTGTAAGGTTGATTCATTCTTAGTGCAGAATAATATATTATCATATAATCTCAATTTTTCAAACAATGAATCTCTATCTTTATCTTCTAAAGCACTAAATAATATAGGTGTCAACCAATAATGAGTGGTAATCTGTTGAGAATGATAGAGCATACTTTGTAATAATGCAAAACCATCTTCTTCATTTTCAGTCCTCTTAAAGTAATAAGTTTGTTTTCTTGATTGATTATATTTCGTCAAATATCGAATTTCATGCTTTTCCTCATTTTTATCAATTTTAATCCATTTAATAATAAACTGATCAAAGGTAAATCTTACATTGAATAATAGCTCAATGTATTCTTTTGCTGCTTCTCCATTTTCAATGTTGCAATGTTTTTTAAAAGTATGTAATAACTCTTTTTCGCTGATTTTATTTATATCAGGGAGATTCTTTTTATATAGGTAGATTCGTAGAGTATGAAGTAATAATTGAGGAAACGTAAGAATGCTACGGATAGAATCCTGATCATTCTTCCCTTCATCTGGATTATCAAGTAAATCTTCAACTTTTACCTCTTCAATTCCTTCTACATATTTCTTGGGTAATTTTAAAATAGAAAGAATGTCTGCATCATTTATTTGCAGATTTCTGCCTTGGTTTATCATTAAATGTAATAACGATTTAAAATCAAAACTCCGAGAGTGTTTATTATAACATTCAGATATTTCAGAACTCTTCAAACCTGTTTCGTAAGATATATTTCTTTCAATGTAATCTTCCATGTTTGAACATGAATCCCATATTTTACTGTATCGAATTCGTTCTTGCTTATTTTCTATAAATTTTAGAATCGTTGATTTCAGGATTTCATGATGTTGTAATTGCATTCCTCTATTATTAGTAACCTCAAACAGTTTATTAAGATCAGTAGTTTCAGAAACTTCTGTTATAAGGACGTATAACTTTTCATAGATAAATTGGGAGAATTTATTCATGTCTAAAAGATTTTCATTTTCAAGAATAAAATTTTTTATTCGGCCTTGCCATTTTGTTATTTTTGACAAACTTTTCTCAGTATCATCAATTTCGTTATCTTGTATTTCTTCCCCTGCAAATAATTTATTAAAATAATCTGATACTTGTTTACGAATTGAGAAACTAAGCCTTAACTCATTGTTTACCTTCAGAAACTTTTTTAAACAATAATCCTTTAGCGCATAACTTAAAAGCCATAATGTTGTAAACCGTTGCTGACCATCTATCAAATCATAATATCCTTTTCGAGATTTCACAACAATAATTCCACCTAAATAATATAGCTCCTTTTTTGAAATATATGCGTCTTTTAAATCTTCCAACAATGTATCAATTTGTACATTCTTCCAAACAAAGAGGCGTTGGTATCGGGGGATATTGAACTTCTGTTTACTATCAACAATGTTTTCAAGAGAAATCAACTGCGATTTTACTGATCTAACCATGATTTTCTGTCCTTTAATGTATCAACATGAAAATGAGATGCTACCCTATTCACATATCGTGCCTGAACGCCGGTTCCATCTGGATCAACTACTACATCAAGATATATTTGCTCAATATTTTCTTGAGTCCTAATACCTACAAATACTTCTTCAGGTGTATAGGCATTTGTTATCAAGTCAATAAAATTAACAGGATTCTCTTTAAGATATTTTGTAATGGATTCTTTTTTAATTTTGCTTAATTTTATTCGCATTGCTCCAATAATATAATCAAAATGGTTTATAGCTTTATCTATATAAAATTCACCAAAGGAATCATAAAATGAAACTAATAATAACTTTATAAAGTCTCGTAAGAATATAGACATGTCTTGATCATATATTCCATCATAAAATGTCCTCATCTTTGACATTGCATTATTACTTGGTCTGGATTCAAATAACATTTCATATATTGTAGCATATTTTTCTGTATAATCAAAAAAATTCAAACCCTCATGGATAGGTTGCCTTAAACTAAAAGGCAAATTTATAGTGGATTTTAATTGTGAGTTGTTTACAATTAACTTACAGGACTTCTCATCACTCCAATTTACTGATTCATATTTAAGATTATTTTTTGATTTGTAAAATGGATAGGAATTTGATTTCTGGCTTTTTTTAGTCTGCTTTTGAAAACACACCAATAATAAATCTTGATTTTCAAAGCCAATATTACTCCCTCGCCAATTTCTCGCTCTCCATAAAATGCGTTCAAAAAGATAATCTAACAATGACGGTTCTGTATCTTGTTTTCCTATTCTTTCCCAAGACGTTGCTTTCTTTTCTTGAAGTTCATCAGATTTTTCAAAATTAACTATTGCTCGTAAATGATACGCTTTCAGATAATCAGTTGGACTTAATTTTATTCCTCGATTATTTTGTGTATCAAAAAAACTGAAAGCATCATCTGCGGAAGAAGTGGTTATTTTAGTAAACTCTAACCTATCAAAAAAATTATATTTTTCCAGTTTATATATGGATTCACAATTTTTTTCAAAATAGGTCTGAACTTCTTTTATGTACTTTATTGATTTAATAGTATTAAACTTGATTTTTTCATCTTTGCTAAGGTCGTCTTTGAGAATGTATTTCATAATAAGTAAAGTTGTAATTCGTTGCTGACCGTCTATAATTTCTAATTCATTATTATTATTGTGAAGTAAGACGCTTCCCAAATAATAATTTTCTTTGCTTTTCAAGTTAATAAAAAATTCAATAAAGTCATTTAATAACTCTTCAGCTTTTTCTATACCCCATGTATAAGATCGTTGATATTCAGGAATTTTTGTTGAGATATTATTACCAAATAATTTGTCAAAACCACATACTTCGACTTTTATTCTGTTCATAATTCCTCGTAGTTATAAGCATAAGTTTTTTTGACTACCCCCCGGCTTGGGGGTAGTCTGCTCCCCCACCATAAGGCAGGGGTCTATGAAAAGAGGAATATACCCCGTCCTGAGCCTACTTTTTACCCGGTTTCTTCCCCACCGGACCAGCCTTCTTGACCGGGGCTGCTGGAGCCTCCCACCTATCAAGGGCACTGGCAGGGAATACCGCTATCTGACCCTTATGGTCATCCGAAAACCATACGGCGGTCACCAATTTAGCCTCAATATCGACACCTTGAACCACCATTTTGGGGCTATTAGCAAGCCCGGATGCCACTACCACATCTCCAATCAGCCGTTCCGTTGCTCTAACACTCATTTTTTGCTCCTTGAGAAGAATCCTATCAAAAAAACCCATTTCTTGCAAGAATAAATTTCTTCGCAAGACTAAATTGCATAAAGCCCACTCTTATGGTATGATACATCATAGTGATAGGGTAAACACGTGTTAAATAAGCATAATCGGACCGAAGAAGACATAAAACGTCTCTTTATAACCCCAAATTTGGAAGCAAAGTGGGATAAAGAGCAGATTTGGATGGAATACTTCTTCACCGATGGCCGGGTTATCTTGCGGGGTGACCGGACAGATCGGGCCGAAGGGAAAAAGGCCGATTATGTCCTGTTTTATCGTAAACGAAGCAGCTACCTTCCCTTAGCCGTTGTGGAAGCCAAGGACAACAAGCACTCGGTAAACGATGGGATGCAACAGGCCATTGAATACGCCGAAATCCTTGATGTTCCTTTTGCCTATAGCTCCAATGGTGATGCCTTTGTAGAGCATGATATGGCTGCCGGGAAAGAGCGGCAACTGCGGCTGGGGGACTTTCCCAGCCCTGATGAACTCTGGCAACGATATACCGGAGGAAAACAGTATACCCCCCAGCAGGAAAGCCTCATCACCCAGCCATATTACTACGCCCAAGGTGAAAAGATACCCCGATACTACCAGCGGGTAGCCATTAACCGGACGGTCGATGCCATAGCCAGAGGGCAGAATCGTATTCTCTTGGTAATGGCTACAGGAACCGGCAAAACCTATACCGCCTTCCAGATAATTCACCGCTTGTGGAAATCCGGGAACCGGAAAAAGATACTCTATCTTGCGGATCGAAATATCCTGATTGACCAAACGATGATTCAGGACTTTAAACCCTTTGAGAAAGTAATGACCAAAATCGAAGGGCGAAAAATGGATAGCTCCTACGAAATATACATGTCCCTCTATCATCAACTGGCGGGGGATGAAGGGGATGAGCCGTTCCGTGAATTCCAACCCGGTTTTTTTGACCTGATTATTGTGGACGAGTGCCACCGGGGCAGTGCCAGGGATGAAAGCCGCTGGCGGCGGATTCTGGAATACTTTAGCGGAGCCGTTCAAATTGGTATGACCGCAACACCAAAAGAAACAAAGGACATTTCCAACATTGATTACTTTGGCGAACCGCTGTATACCTACAGCTTGAAACAAGGCATTGATGATGGCTTCCTTGCGCCTTTCAAGGTTGTCCGGGTGGGAATCAACAAAGACCTTGAAGGGTACCGGCCTGAAAAGGGAAAAACCGATATTTACGGGAACATTATTGAAGACCGGGAATATAATGTTACCGATTATGATAAAAACCTTGTTATAGATGAACGGACACAAGAAGTTGCCCGTAAGATTACGCAATTCCTGAAAACCCATGATCGTATGTCCAAGACGATAGTTTTCTGTATCGATCAGGAACACGCTTCCCGTATGAGAAAAGCCTTGGTAAATGAAAACGCCGACCTATTTGCGGAGGACAGCCGATATATTGTGCGGATTACCTCTGATGACGATGTTGGCAAAAAACAGCTTGAAAACTTTATTGACAAGAATGAGAAATACCCGGTAATCGTTACCACCTCTGAACTCATGTCAACGGGGGTAGACTGCAAGACCTGTAAGCTCATTGTCCTTGATAAAGAAATAACCAGTCCTATTGAATTCAAGCAGATTATTGGCCGGGGAACACGGCTTGAACCGGCTTACGATAAAATGTATTTCACCATTATGGATTTTAGGGGTGTTTGTCGGCAATTCGCCAATGATGATTTCTGGGTAAATCCCGAACAGGATGAAGAATTTGGCGAAGAAAAAGATCCCTATGAATACCCGGATGATAACCATACAGGTGAACGGGAAGTCCATGACGATACGGAAGCTCATGCAAAGATTTATATTGACGGCGTGAGCATCGAGATTATTTCAGAACGTGTTCAGTATTATGATGTGAACGGAAAGTTAATCACCGAAAGTATTACCGATTACTCAAAGAAAAACATTCTCCGTGAATACGCTACCCTCGATAAATTCCTTAAAACCTGGAATAACGATATACGAAAACAGGCCATTATTGATGAATTAAAAGAAAAGGGGGTACTGCTTGAAGCTCTGCGTGATTGTGCAGCAAGCAGTGGCGCTGGTAATAAAGACATAGATGACTTTGACCTTATCTGTCATATTGCCTTTGATAAGAAGCCATTGACCAAACTTGAGCGGATTAATGAGGTTAAAAAACGGGATTATCTATCTAAGTACGAAGGGGTGTGCCGTGAAATCATAGCCGCCTTGCTGGATAAATATGCTGATGAAGGTATTAAGGATTTGGAAGATACCGATATTCTTGAAGTATCGCCTTTCAATAAAATTGGGGCTCTGAAAATTGTTAAAGCATTCGGCGGTGAAGACGGCTACTACAAAGCATTGAAAGACTTACAGGATGCTATCTATGCGGCATAAGGGTAAAACATGGGTGTAAATAATCTCGTCAAACGTTTACAAGACATAATGAGAAATGATGCCGGAATTAACGGCGATGCCCAGCGGATTGAGCAAATGGGCTGGCTTCTTTTTCTCAAGATGTACGATTACAAGGAAGAACACTGGGAACTCCATGACAAAAAATACAAGTCCATAATCCCGGAAAAGTATCGCTGGCGAAATTGGGCGGTTGATAACAAAGATGGCAAAGCGCTTACCGGGGATGCCCTTCTTGATTTTATCAATAACAAGGTTTTCCCCAAATTAAAAAATCTTGAAATAGACGAAACAACGGCGAAGAATCAGGCTTTGGTCCGGGCCGCTTTTGAAGATAATAATAACTACATGAAGGACGGCGTTCTGTTACGGCAGCTTGTAAACGCCATTGATGAAATTCAGTTTGAAGATTACGAAGAACGCCATGTATTCGGCGATATTTACGAAACAATCCTCCGCAGCCTGCAAAGCGCCGGAAACGCCGGGGAGTTCTATACACCCAGGGCGGTAACGGATTTTATGGCTCAAATGTTAGCTCCAAAATTGGGTGAAAAGATTGCTGACTTTGCCTGTGGCACCGGCGGCTTTCTAACCTCTGCGTTAAAGCTTCTTGAAACACAGGTTTCCAATACTGCTCAACGGAAACAGTATGTTGCTTCGGTGTATGGTATTGAAAAGAAAGCGTTACCCTATTTGCTCTGTATTACCAATCTCCTGCTCCACGACATTGACAGCCCCGATGTGTTTCACGGCAACTCCCTTGAAAAGAATGTCCGGGATTATAAAGAAACCGACAAGTTTGATGTTATCCTGATGAATCCTCCTTACGGCGGCAGCGAGAAGGATTCTATAAAGATAAACTTCCCCGCAGAACTTCGCTCAAGTGAAACGGCTGACCTTTTTATGTCGGTTATTATGTACCGGCTTAAACAAGGCGGCAGGGCGGCGGTCATTATTCCCGATGGCTTTCTGTTTGGAATCGATAATGCCAAGACCGCCATAAAAGAAAAACTCTTTAAGGAATTCAATGTTCATACCATAGTCCGTATGCCCCACAGCGTTTTTGCGCCCTATACTTCAATTACAACCAATATCATTTTCTTTGATAAAACTGAACCTACAAAAGAAACGTGGTTTTACCGGCTTGATATTCCCGAAGGATACAAACATTTTTCTAAAACCAAACCCATGAAGCTGGAACATTTTGCCCCGGTGATACGCTGGTGGGACAGGCGTAAAGAGATAAACGAAGATGGTTTTGATAAAGCGAAGAAGTATAAGGTTAAGGAACTTGTTGAAAAGCAATACAACATAGACCTTTGCGGTTATCCTCATGAGGAAGAAGAAATCTTGCCGCCCAGAGAATTAATCGCCCATTATCAGGAAAAGCGGACAGAGTATAACGCTGAAATTGATAAAATCCTGAAGGAAATCACAAAAATATTGGGGAAAGGCTGATGGCTAAGACAAGGGGAAATAAGAAAAAACAGGAAATAACCATACGCAGTTCGGCGGCTGAATACCTTACCTTCGTTGCGGCAACGGGAGATAGCGAACAAAGTTTTGAAATGCGTTACGAGGATGAAAATATCTGGCTGACACAGAAGATGCTTTCGGTGCTGTATGACGTGAGTGTTCAGAATATAGGACAGCACATTAAGAAAATCCTTGAGGACGGTGAATTGTCCCATGAGGCAACTATAAAGAAATTCTTTATAGTTCAAAATGAGGGGGATAGACAGGTTACACGCAATGTTGACCACTATAACCTGCAAATGATTATCGCCGTGGGATTTAAGGTAAACAATGAACGGGCCGTACAGTTCCGCAAATGGGCGGGGCAAATTGTAAAAGATTACACCATACAAGGGTGGACAATGGATGTTGACCGCTTAAAAAAAGGTCATCTATTTACAAACGAGTATTTTGAACGTCAGCTTCAACATATCCGTGAAATACGCCTGTCGGAGCGCAAGTTCTACCAAAAAGTGACGGATATATACGCAACCGCATTTGACTATGATAAAGACGCAAAAACGACAAGTGAATTCTTTAAGCTGGTGCAAAATAAACTGCATTATGCGGTTCACCGGCATACTGCCGCAGAACTCATTGTTGAAAGGGCGGATGCTGAAAAGGAATTTATGGGGCTTACAACATGGGAAACGGCGCCCACCGGCAAGATAATTAAGGCAGATGTTGTAATCGCAAAAAATTACCTGAACGAACAGGAAATGAACTATCTTGAGCGCATTGTTTCCGTTTATCTGGATTTTGCGGAACTACAAGCCGAACGAAAAATTCCTATGTCAATGGAAGATTGGGCCAAGCGGCTTGACGGATTTTTAGAATTCAACGGCAACGAAATTTTAACCGATGCAGGACACATATCGCACGAGCAGGCAAAACTTCACGCAGAGACCGAATATGAAAAGTACCGCATTGTGCAGGACCGGCTGTTCATGTCTGACTTTGACAGGTTGCTGGAACAACTAGCCGATAATCAAGAGGGCAAAAGCGAATGACCGCTCAGCAGCTTAAAAGCTCCATACTGCAAATGGCGGTAGAGGGGAAACTTGTTCCACAGGATGCAAAAGACGAACCCGCTTCTGTTTTGCTGGAGAAGATACGGGCGGAGAAGAAGCGGCTGGTAAAGGAAGGAAAGATACGGCAGGAGAAACCGTTACCGCCAATAAATGAAGATGAAGTGCCGTTTGATTTACCGAAGGGGTGGGAGTGGGGGCGTTTGGGAGAGATTTTCAATTTACAATCAGGAAAGTTTATTTCGGCTTCAGAAATATTTTCAGATCAATTTCCTAATAGCTACCCATGTTTTGGTGGTAATGACCTGCGTGGCTATGTTGAAAAATATAATCGTGATGGTGATTATCCAATCATCGGCCGTCAGGGTGCTTTATGTGGCAATTTGAATTTTGCACGTGGGAAATTTTATGCGACTGAACATGCTGTAGTTGTTGAAACTTTTGCAAATACTGATCCAATATGGGCATTTTATTTTCTTGAATCAGCAAATCTAAATCAATATGCGACAGCTACAGCACAACCCGGTTTAGCCGTTGGGAAAATAAACGAAGTCTTATTGCCACTCCCACCACTTTCCGAACAAAAACGCATTGTCGCTAAAATTGAAGAATTGATACCGTTTGTTGAAGCCTATGATAAAGCGGAACAGAAGCTTAGTGCGCTTAATGTGAATTTTCCAGAGTTGCTTAAAAAGGCTGTGCTGCAGGATGCGGTTCAGGGGAAGTTGGTTCCGCAAGACCCCAAGGATGAGTCGGCGAGTGTTTTGCTGGAGCGCATACGGGCGGAGAAGAAACGGCTGGTGAAGGAAGGGAAGATACGGCAGGACAAGCCATTGCCGCCAATAAATGAAGACGAAGTGCCGTTTGATTTGCCGAAGGAGTGGGTGTGGGTTAGATTGGGGGAAATTTGTTCTTATATTCAGCGTGGAAAATCCCCAAATTATTCGTTGATAAAAAAATATCCTGTCATCGCTCAAAAATGTATACAATGGGAAGGGTTTAGTATCGAGAAGGCTCAATTCATAGATCCAAAATCTATTAAATCATATTCAGATGATCGATTTTTACAGGAAAATGATTTGCTCTGGAATTCAACGGGGCTTGGTACATTAGGAAGAATAGCAATATATTATAAGAACCTCAATCCTTATGAATTAGCCGTTGCAGATAGTCATGTTACAGTTATTCGACATATAAATAATTTGACAAATGCCTTGTATTTATGCTACTATTTTTCTAATCCAACAGTACAATCAATTATTGAGGATTTATCTGATGGTTCAACAAAACAAAAAGAATTGTCAACAAGTACAATAACTAATTACCTTGTACCTTTTCCTCCACTTGCCGAGCAAAAACGAATTGTAGCGAAAATTGATGAATTGTTGCAATGGACTAATATGTTGGAAGGATATAAATAAATGGTTCCCGGTGGCATTGCGGATAAATCAGGTAACACCTATGAAGCTAAATGTGCTGCCAGGTATCTTCTGGATGTAATACAAGGGCAACTTCTGTGGTTAAAATATGAGACGATAGATGCCGCAGATCATGGTGTCGATTTTTCAGTATTTGACGGTGCCATTACGACCTATTATCAGGTTAAAAGAAAAGCACCAAATGGAAACTGGACGGCAAAAAAACTTATCGCTGAAGGTATTATTGATACCTTTTTTAATAAGGCAAAAGATTCTGACAAGATACAATGCCGTTTAATTACTCAAAGTGATACAAGTAATTTTAGCGGTATTGTAGAGAATGCAAGATTATCTAATAATATAACTGATTTCAAAAACTCATTAAATGAAAAACAAAAAATTGAATATGAAGAAGTTTTTTCTGATACTGAACCAGAAATTCCTCAATTAGATAAAACAGAAACTAGAGCGCATATAATCAAAGAGCAAAAAGAGATATACTTTGTATTCAATATATTAAAAAAATTGTATGTAATTTTTTGGCCGGAAGAAAGTATTGATGATGATCTAAAAATCATTTCTAGCCTCCTTTTCGTTCAGTCCGATTATCCAATTTTCCCAATACTGAGAGACATTTTGGATAAAAACTATAACAAAAAAATTACTACAGAATCAATCCGTTCAATAATTAACGATACTTCTAGTCTTCAAATTAAAGATTGGCTTCTTGATGCGACACTTCCACAAAGAATAAATGAAATGACAGATTCTTATATTTCGTCATATTCGCCATTCGGTTTTGATGGTTCAATTATTCATCGTCATCAAACAGATGAATTGTATTCTGAAGTTACAAAGGATTCATATTCTGGATTGACGCTTCTTACTGGTTCTGCCGGCTCAGGGAAATCAGGAGTTGTTCGCCAGCTCATTGAAAAGTTACGATCAGAAAATATTCCTTGTTTATCATTCCGAATTGACCAACTTATTGATATTAAAACGGAAGAAGAATTAGGAAAGGTTATAACAAATATAGATAAAAGTCCTATAACAGTTTTAAAAGGTATATATCCAGACAGGTCATCAGTTGTAATTATTGATCAAGTTGACGCAATAAGTGAAGTATCCGGTAGAAAAGGACTCTTAAAAGAAATAATTATAAGAATGGTGCAAAAAGCTATATTCTACAGAACCATAAAAATAATATTGGTTTGCAGAACATTTGATCTTGAAAATGACCCAAGATTACGTATGCTGGAGGATGACCATAAAGCGCTCAAAATGTCAGTTCCTTTTCTGACCTGGAATGATGATATAGCGCCCTTATTGAAAGAAAAAGGTATTGATACTTCAAGCTACAATGAAGTACAGAGAAAACTTCTATGTGTACCAATCAATTTAAGTATATTTCTTAGGCTCGAAGATAGGAAATCTATATATTCTACCCGAAAGGAGCTTTTTGAAAAACTTATTGACGAGAAATCAAAAATATTTAGAAAACAAAATTTCAATTTTGAAATGATTGAAGTATTATCTGAAATAAGTCAGTGGATGAGTGAACATCAAGAACTGGAAGTCCCTATAGAATGTTTGGATAAATATAGTAGTTCTATTGATATTTTAGCATCTGAAGGTTTACTTGTTAAGACGAAAACACGCCTCCATTATTTTCATGAAAGTTTTTTTGATTACATCTATGCTAGATCATTTATTAACCAAAAAATGTCAATTCATTCATTATTGCTTTCAGATGAACAATTCTTATTTAGAAGGACACAAGTAAGACAAATTTTAGAACACATGCGGCAATCGGATATTAAAAGATATCTGACTGAATTGCCACAAATTCTTATCAGAAGAAATATCCGTTATCATATAAAATTAGCCGTTTGTCAATGGTTATCTACTGTTGAAGATCCTCGATTAGAAGAATTCAATATTATTTTAAAACTTGACCGTCGTCAGGATGTATTCAATAATTTGGTTGCTTCAACCTTCTTTTCTACTGATAACTGGTTTCCCTTTTTACTCTCGCAAAATTGGTATATAAATGAACTAGATAAACATTTGAAAAGACGTTCTGAGCATATCATATACTGGCTTATGTATCATATGCGTTTATCTCCTGATGATATATTTACAATGATAAAGAATTGGCATGAAAATAATGATGAACATGCTTTGGTTATAATCAATAACATGAAAGGTCTAGCAATTCGTACAAAACCAACTGATAATAGTATTTACCTGTTGGTTACTGATTTATTAGAGAATTTTACCCATATATTTTATAATAATGGCGGTCCTGACTTGGTAATAGAAATCATTAATAATAGTGGCATAGAGCGTATAAATGAATCAGTACTACTTTTAGAAAAAACCATAAAAAAGTGGATGGTACTGTATCCAGAAAACATTCCATTTGAAAGTAATTCTGTTAAAATTTTTCAAAATACACATGAAATTCACGAAATAATACAGCGTCAGCCATTGATTTTTATTAATGGAACCATTGATTGCTTTATAGATTCTGTTAAAAAAGCTGTTGCTGACACAAAGATAGGAAAACCTCATTATGATTTATTTAATAGGCATGAATCTGATTACCCCTATGGTTTTGAGGAATTTGTATTCCTTTTTAGGGACGCATTAATTAAAGATAGTGATATAAATAAAAATGAAGTAATTAAAATCATTTCAAGATTTGATCCTAAAATACATGAAACATTTATGTATTTAATACTTGAGGTTATTGCGTCCCTACCGGAGGAAATGAACGAGGAATTATTATCTTTAATAAATATCGATACTATTTTTAAGGCTGGCCTAGATGGTGCCGAATGGTTATCGTTTGCAAATGCTTATAAAGCATGTTGCCCCTATTTATCCAATGAAACCAAGGAAATAATCGAAGATAAAATCCTTAATTATTATCCTGAATTAGAACGGATAAAAAACTTGATGGGAAGCATTAAAACTGAAAGTGAATCAGTGAAGTTACGTACAAGAAAAGATGCGAAAAAACTATTTTATTATGTAGGACGTGCGCAATGGTCTATCTTGGAAACTATCAAGGATGAATATTTATTAAATAAATCGCAATTAAGGCTCAAAGAATTAAAAAGAAAATTCAAAGGACAAGAGATTGCCAAGCCTTATATGATACAAGGGGGATATGTTTCTTCTCCTATAAACATTGAAAATTGTAAAAGAATGTCGGATGAACAATGGATATCGGCCTTAAAGAAATATGGCGATAAATACTTTCCTCATTACTCCGTAGACTTTCTTAAAGGTGGTACAACAGAATTAGGTCGTGTTTTAATGGATTTGTACAAGGTAGATGTCGAGAGATTCTCAAGTCTATTCGTTAATATTCCCGATGATATAATTAAACCATATTGGCATAGTATTTTATTTGGGATTTCACAAAACGAAGTTATTAAAAAAGATATTGTAATTACAATAATTAAAAGAGTTCATAATTATTCAGAAAAAATTTATGGTTCTGAAATATGTGATATTATTGAAAAGCATGTAGAGTTATCATTACATAATGAAATTTTAGATATCATTTATTATTATACAATAAATGGAATAGAAAACGAAGAGCATGAAAAAGAGCTTGAAAGAGTTCAGGAATCTATTATTTCAATGAATTCAATATTAGATAATAACCCACATATATTTACCGGTTATGGTGACGCTCGGTGCCATGCTTGGCGGGTAATAACTACCATCTTATGGAAATTACCTGCTTCATTTATAAAATTACGACCAATAATTGAATCAGCTCTTGATAATGAACCGCTTATAAGTGTACGCTGTCGAATGATGGAAGCATTGACTCCTATTTTTAATATCGATAAAGATTTCTTTACTATAGCATTAAGAAAAATTATAGTATTGCCGGACATTTCACTCTATAAAAATAATCAACTTTCGATAGCTCCTATCATAACATATCCGGGAATGAATCTTTTCCCATATATAATGTCTCAATTACCAAAACTGGCTGAAGAAAGCATAAGAAAAATACTATCTATAAAAGATGACAAAATTAGGCTAATTGGATATTTTCTTACAGCACAATTATATATAGTTCATGGTAAAAAGCATTTTGTATTCTACTTTTCTTATGTAAATAACGTGGATAAAAGAAAACTGGTAGCAAATATAGTAGGGTTAACATTTGGAGCTGCGGAGAAATTTGACCAATGTAAAAAAATGTTAAAAGGATTATTAAAAGATAAGGATAGTGATGTCCGAAAGCAAGCGTCTAAATTTTTGCAAAACATTGAAAATGATCAATTTGGCAAATATAGAGATGTCATTATCTCATATTTAAGGTCTCCTGCATTTAATGAGCAGAATTTTACAATATCTCAGTTATTAAAAAATACTAATTCTGATATCCTTGATTGCATAATTTTAATCGGTAATAAGCTCTTAAAAAAAACACACAATAAAGAAAACACATATTTCCATATTGATGGCTTGATTGAATTATTAAAGGTTAATTACGTGAATACGGAATTGTATCCAAAGAAAAGAAGAAAAATTCTTGACATGATAGACAAGATGCTCGAAAATAATATTAATAACGTATATGAATTATTAGAAGCTTACGAAAGATAGCCATTGAATTTCGAGATAAATACCTAAAGGACGAAATCAAACCAGAGATTGACACTGTAAATTCTCTGTTATTACAACTTATTGCTCATAATCCCGGAATAATCATTGATGAAATGACAGCAAAAATGAATAAATCTCGAAGAACTGTTGGTTTGGCTCCGATAAATCAGGTGTTTGGAAAATTAATTGAGAGAAAATCTATAGCCCTGCATAACTAATTTGAGTAGGTAGGGTTAAATGAACGACAAGCGACTCATCAATTATTACTGTCTCTTATCTTGCTGGTATACATCTACCAACCTGCAACCAGACTTCTCTGATAATGATGGACTTCGGTACATAGATGCAAAACTCTTAGCAGAAAAACTTCATTTTAAGCCAAGAATGGTTTACAAACTAACACAACAATTACTAGACAATAAGGAAATCTCAATAGTTTCAAAATCGTATAATGGGAAGGGCTTTAACTTATCATCCTGTTCAAAATTATACCAACTTGATAAGGATATTATTGAAAATTATTTATTACTGATAAAAATGAAATATCTTAATAGAATCCCCGATTATGTTGCGTTCTTCATTAACTCAATAAACTAATTGAGCATGGAAAACGAAATAAACACTATTCCGCAAACAGTGGCATATTCCGAACCTGTCAAAATTATTCAGGACAGGACAGGAATCGACATTCTAACTGGATTACCACTAAAAAACATTCGTTCCGATTTGTTATCAGACTTTGAGACTTTACCAATTTTAAATCAAACATAGGAGATTATTTATGAACTTTAACAGAATATTTAATAGTATAAACCAAAAATCGGTTAAAAATGATACAGATGTCTTAAAAACCAGAAACTATGACGATAACAATGCAAAAAATAAGCGGATTTATCAGGTTTCTAATACAGATGGTAAAAAATCTATCAGAAAATTGCGAACTAATACTGACACTTTTCATAACAATAATCACTTGTTTAAGACATCATCTACCTGATTTTGAATCTTTTGAATAAAAATCTTAATACCTTCTGGCGTTCCTTTTTCCATATCCTCTGGATCCAAAAGTAATGCTTTAACCATATCACCAAGGGCAATCAATTCTGAATGGACATCTGCTAAAATCTGAATTTTGGCTTCCACTTCTTTTCTAAACAAAAATACAATATTGTCATTATCAGCCATAAAACCTCCTCTCATTATTCAAATAACCACACACCAAGGAAATTATTCTTAAATCTCCACAACACCGAGACCTTTAAGATACTGTTCTGTAATGGCAATGCTGGAATGGAAAAGGAGCTTTGATACCCGGTAGATGTCCTTGTTCTTCTTGTATTCTGCCACGGCGTAGTAATGTCGAAAATCGTGGCTGCTATATTGGTTCCTAATCAGGCCACTACCATAAAGCCGTTCCATTTGCTTCTTCACCCTTGTTTTGAGAGCGTTGCTGGTGAAATCAGCGAAAGGTTTATGAGAGTTCAGCGCCGCTTCCTTAATAGCCTGAACCGCTTCTTGGGGTATTTCACCAGCAATGTCTATCTGCTTACTTCTGGCGTTAAACTTGGTTCCCCAGATAGTCATTCCCGGTAAGGCTCCTATACGGAAGCCACGGGAATACAAACAGGTAATAACGGCTTTTTCCAGCGGTGGAACATTGTTTAAGATGACCTTAATTTCATTATCGGTAGGTATAATGGTCGTTTTAGATGCCCTATTGGAAGGTTTTGCTCTGGTTCCACGGAACGGATTACTAACAGCCTTATGTCTCCTTGAAATGAAAGTAAAAAATGATGAAGCAATCGAGACATCCTGCCTGATAGAAGCCGCCGCCCGCCCCTCTTGCTGTAAAGAGTAAATATACTGGTCGGCCTGAGCCGGGGTCGTGGCTAATAACTTAATTTCATTCTGTGAAGCATAGCGTTCCAATTTTCTTAATCCGGTCTTATAGGCTGATTTAGTGGAAAGGCTGTTATTGGGGCTTATGGATTTGAGGAATACCGCCTTTTCCTTGCTGTAATCAATCCCGGCGATACCTACCTCATGTTTGAGTTCGTCAGAAAGCCGCTGGGTGGTCATAATCCGGCAGAGTTGTTCCAACTGCTCTATATTGAGGTCGGAAAGTTGCGGCTGGGTCTTGGCAATCCTCGTAGCCAAGGCATCTATGTCAATTGAAGGCGTTATCTGTCTATTCACCATTCCGGTCATATTTCCTCCTAAAATAGGGAAGACTCATATATGTCCATTATGAGTCCAGTTTCCTCAAAAAAAATTACTCTGGCACCTTTTCCAGATACTCATAAAGCAGCCCAAGGCTTTTTCTGACCCTGATTTTTATTTCCTCTAATAATCCAAAATCCCGGCTCAATGGGTCGGGTTTTATGTATTCAAGGACTTCCTCGGCGCAACCAATAAAAGACTGCACTTGGTATTTATTGACGGCGTATGCCTTGACACTGGCTTTGAGGTATATTTCCACCGATTCAGGATCCCAAAAAAAGTCGATGAGGGTGTCATAATACTCTTCGTCATTAGAAGCCATAAGATCTCCTTACGACTTCTATGTAAGCATAGTCTGTAATATTT
>BNUX01000058.1 GCA_025997675.1 Spirochaetia bacterium
GCAACGTGTACGGGAAACGGATGCAAATAATAGAGCCGGTGTTTTCTGATATTACCTATTGCAAAAAAATGAACCGTTTTACCCTGCGAACAAAACAAAAAGTAAATGCCCAGTGGCTTTTATTCTGCACGGTGCATAATATAGGAAAATGTGTGCCGGCATTGGAGAAAAAACATGCTTCATAAGGGAAAGAATGGGGAAATGGGGGAAACCATTTCCGGATTTACCCTCAAAAAGGCGATATTTCATGGCAGAAACATGCAATATCAAGATGTTTTTGATTTTTTGGGGAAAACGGTGTGCTCATAAACAGTTTTCCTACGGCCTCGTTATGTGCCGTAAAATCTGCTACGTTAGCGCCGTGCCACGGATGGCACGGCGGATTCTTATAGAATATTTGGACTCATGCTACCTTTATAATTGCCTTTAGGTTGCATCCTAATACTCCTTATTTGACATTTAGTGTGGCGGCATTATCACCGGATGTAAATGTCAGTTTCTTGATATTGAGAGTATCTTTCAATAAAGAATAGAAAACCTCAAGCAAGTTTTCGACTGTTGCAACCTTTTTAACAACCACAAGACGGCATTTTGGATAGGCTTTTGCAAGATCCGTATCAAAAACTACGCCAGTACTTGTATTAAATGACGATCCATCCTTGATTCCTTGTGCTTCATATACCTTGAGAAGCTCAGGAAGAATAGGATCTTCTTCCTGCAAAATAATTGCATGGTCAAAATTTACCAGGTATTCCCATGTATGGTTTTTGATGCTGTTGCAAGCCACCACAAAACCATTTGAAGTGTTTACGCCGCCTTCCACTTCGATGGTCAATGTTCCCGTATGTCCATGCAGATACTGAGCTTCGCCAATATACCCTAAAAACCGATGGGCATATTGGATGTTGAGCTTGGTAATCGATGTTAAGACTCTTTTTTCATCATCCGCAGTTTGTTCCCTGAATTGCGTTCCCGCAACATGGCATACCGGACAATTGGACGGAGCGCTGCCTCCCGTGTGAACATACCCGCATTTTTTGCAAACCCATTTCTTCATATTGTTCCTCCGCGATTAGCGTCCGCCGACAAATATTTACTAACACCCAACGGATGTTGTTCTGAATAGATTATACACAATTTTATTTTTTATGTCAACAGTATTATTACATTAAAAACGCCCGGTCTGTTGCAAAACCGGGCGCTCCACTTACATAAAATACACCGGGTACATTTCGCTCCAGAGGCCTTTCTCGGTCGCGGTTGCCCAGCGGGCCCAGAACCATATCCGGGTTCTCCGCTGCTCTTCAGTGCAGGTGATGACCAGGGGGGATCTGGTGGCGGTCTCCATACTGGTGTAATCATTAACATCAAGCGGCCTGTCTGCGCTGTATTTGAAACGTATCTCCAGGTGTTTGGCGCCGGCAGCCTTACCCTGCCGTGCGGACTCCGAACCCTTGAACCGGAACTTGATTTGGCGGATAGCGATTTCTACCCACAGGATCGGGGGAGTACTCCACCCCGGTACCGGCTTGGGTTTCGGGCCAAAGCCCATTTGCGCCCGCTGGGCGTCACTTACCAGGGGGTTATAGAGGAGGTGAGTTCTGGCGAATGCCGCCATGAGCGGCCGTGCGGCTTTTAGGGCCACATTCATGTTGTCCCGGTCAACCTTCCCGGAATTGGGGGTGATATAGACCAGCCATGCCTGCATGAAAGGCGCAATACCGGCCTGCAGGGCATCGACCAGCGCGGCGGCAATCCCCAGGTGGTGGAAGCGAACCAACGGCTCGCATACTGTTTCGTTCCCAGGGCCCAGTGCCGAGCTCCTTAGGCCCAGTGCCGAGCTCCTTAGGCCCAGTGCCGAGCACCTTAGGCCCAGTGCCGAGCTCCTTAGGCCCAGTGCCGAGCACCTTAGGCCCAGTGCCGAGCTCCTTAGGCCCAGTACTTAGCTCCTTCGGCCTAGTACTTGGCTCCGAAGTACTACCGTTCACCGGCAAATGCAAGTAAATAAGAACATATTATGCAAAGTTTTTTGTCCCACGATTAATTTCTGTTGACCGGTCCCCGTGCAGCCGATGGTCCGTCCGCCGTGTCCAGAATCCACTCCTTCTCCAATAGCTGCAGCCGGGCAAGAAGTGAGCCGTTGACGGGGCTATGCCAAGAGAGGGATCCGTCCTTGCCCAGAACGATAAAGTATTTATCGCTTCCGATAAGGTTTTCCGGCAGGCTGGGGCTCCGTTCAAAGGGAATGGATCCCCGGCTGCTGTGGAGGGCGGGGCCGTTTCCGCCGATGGCCACTGCCAGGGACAGGCCGCTTTGGGCTACGATGAAGGCGGTATCCTCCCCGGGGTATTCAAGCAGCCGCTTTGATGCGGAGGGGCGTTGGATATTCAAAAGGAGCAGGGTGGTGACGGACGGGGTACCATCCACCACGCCTCCGTAGATCATCCCATTGGGAGCCCGGTACAGGGCAACCCCCACCGCAGCGGGATAGATGAAGGGCGTCGTTTCCTGGGTAACCGTATTCACCAGCAGGAAAGGCGCCGTTTTTGTGGGGGCGGCCAGGCCGATGATAATATTCCGGCTGTCATAGAAGGATACATCCAGGGTATTCGCGGCGGTATAGGTAAAGGTACCGGCGCCTGAATCGGTGGACACCAGGGTAATCGTTCCCCCGCTATCCAGGAAGAGGGCCTGATTCCCCAACAGGGAGGCCGAACGGAGGGGATGCCGGAGCGGCAGTTTGAGCGGTACCGTATTCCCGCTAAGAAGAACCGGAGGGGAGCGGGTATTGTTGGTTTGCCATAACAGGAATCTGCCGGGACTGCCGGGAGTTACCCCGGGATCCCCGCTTATACGGGTATTGTTTCCGGAATCTTCAAGGGTGATAGCGGTACCGTCCTTCAGCAACAGGTAATCCATAGGAATGATGCTCATTCGCGGACCCACGGTATCTTCGGTGATAAGCGCCAGGCTGTTCCCCGAAACGGCGGCGGAGCGTATGTGGTGGGTAAGGGTAAGCCGGTGCATGGCCTGGGGGTTCGTATCATCCGCAGCCAAAAGCCAGATGCCCCCGTCAACGGTACCCAGGGCAATGGCGCCTGCACCGGCGCTTACACCGCCGGAAATCAGGGGCAGAAAAGAAAGGGCGGTGTTGACGCTCTCCAGCGTTCCCTGGGCAGTGATGATATAATGAACAAGGCTGACGGTTCCCGCGTTGCTCCCGGTTAAACTCCCCAGGTACATAAATTCCAGCAAATCCGACCCTGCTACGGGAAATAGGGCGCCCCGCCCGGCATTTTGGTCCCGGGCAATCTCCTTTCCCGTTACGGCATCCACCACAACCAGCCCCCGGGAATCTATCCCGCAAAGGTACCGGTTGTTTCCAAACAAGGCGGGGCTTTCCAGATTGATTGGCGCCGGGGAATTTTGGATAGCCATTCCGGTACTCAATTCCCAATAGGTGATATGGCCCGAAACGGCATAGGTCATCATGGTCCGTTCCGATTTGCCGGTGGCGGCAAAAGTAATAGCGCCGCTAAGAGCCGGGGGTGAATCCAGTAGTTCCCCGGATTCGCTCCGGATAAAGATCACCCCGATTCTGTCCTTCCGGGTGACCATAAGAAAATTGCCCGCCGCAGAATACGTAATAAAGGTGACGGGGTCCTCCAAGCGCAGGGTAAACAAATTCTGTTTGCGCTCGTAATCCCAGGCGGAAATCCTATACACCCCAACGCCGTCGCTTTCCACCAGGGCAACCTGGGTTTTTCCCGGCCGGAGGCTCATTCTTTGCACCGGGTAGGGGCTTACCTGAAAGCGATCCACCGCCGCTTTATTCGAAACATCCCATATCCCCAGAAAGCCGTCCACCCCGGCGCTCAGCACATAGTTTTTCGCCGGATCATAGGCCACCGCCGATACGGTACCGGAGTGCCCGGACGCTAAAGCGTCTCCCGCTAACCCGTGGAGGTTCGCTGCAAACAGGGCGCCAAGGATAAGTATCTCAATTTTACGTTTCACCAGGACTCCTTTCTACCGGCGGGTCAAAAATAAAATATCCCCAAAAACCGCAAAAAGCATTAAGCCGAAGATCAATACCACCCCTACGGTTTGAAAAGCGCTGATATACCGGGGATGCAGGGGTTTTCGTTTTATTATCTCTATAATAAAAAGCAGGATCATGCCGCCGTCAAGTACCGGCAGGGGGAGGAGGTTCATGATACAGAGGGCAATGGAGATAAGGGCCAGAAAGTTCGCCACGGTACTGAAGCCGGCGCCGATGCTTTGACCAAAACTCTCTGCGGCAATATCCCCCACCATATAGGTGATCCGTACCGGCCCGGAAACCGCCTGGGTCAAATCAATGCCCCGGAAGAGGAGGCCCAGGCTCTTGAGGGAAAGGGCAAAGGTTTTCCCGGTTTCCTGCCCACCCTTCAGCAGCGCCCCAAGCGGCCCCAACCGGGGGGTATGGAAGGTGATGTTCTCATAGGCTATCCCAATGTCGGCGCTTCCCGTATCACCATAGCTGAGGATGAGCTCGGTTTGCATAGTCCTGTTTCCCCGTTCAAAATCCACCGCCAGCACCGGGGGCTGATCCCGGAGTATCCTGAAAAGCGCCACGGTATAGGCAAAATCCTCCCCGTTAATCCGGGTAATCCGGTCCCCGCTCTGTAAACCCGCAATATCCGCGGGGCTTCCCTCGATAATGGATTTGATAACCGGCTCGGACCAGAAATACACCCCGATTTTCCCCGCCCCGGAACTCTTATCCAGGTCGGGCCGGACCACCAGGTCCACAATCTCCCCGTCCCGCAGTGCCTTCAAAGGCAGCGTTTTTTCCGGGTTGGTGGCGATAAGCTCCTGAATATCATGGTAATTGGCCACGGGCTTGCCGTTTATATCGATTATCTTATCCCCGGTTTTTAGGCCGCTAAAGTCCGCGGGGTACTGTTCCCCGGGAGCGATGTCCGAAACCAGGACAATCCGGTTATCCAGGGTGTTTACCTCGAAGCCGATACCCCAAATAATCGAGAAGACCAGGGCGGCAAAGAGCAGGTTGAAAAAGGGACCGGCGAAGGAAACAATGATTCTCCGCCAGGGCGCCGCCCCGTAAAAGGTACCCTTCACCGGTGTTATGGCGTTGGCCTTACTTTCGTAGGCCTTTTGAAATTCGTTTTCCCCGCTCATTTTGCAGTACCCGCCTATGGGGAACATACCCAGCCGGTATTCCACGGCGCCAACCTTCTTTTTTAAGAGGGGCTTGCCCCAGCCTATGGAAAAGGCCTCCACGTCAATACCCACCCACCGGGCGGCGAGGAAATGGCCCAGTTCGTGGATAAAGACCACCACCCCTAAACCGATAAGGCCTAACAGTATCTTTACTAACAGCATGTCTATTTTCTCCTCCATAGCAGTATTGTTATTCGCGGAAACTCAAAATTTGCAGCGCCGTTGTTTCATCGGTAAACAGGTCCGTTAAGAGGCCTCCCTTCAGGGCCGCTAAAATTGCCTTGAACTTTTGGCGTCCGCAGGCGATGCCGATCCGGCGGGGGATCTGCAAAAAAGTTTCCGTTTCGACACCCACCACCCGCCGGTTAAACGGAATATCCATAAACCGTCCCTCCGAATCATAATGGTACCCGCAGAGATGCCCGCAGGACCCGTCCTGATATATTTTCCGGGCTTCGTCGGGGGATAAAAACCCCGCCCGTACCAGGGCGCTGTCCTCAGGCTGATCCGAACTCAGGCCGACCACCGCCAGGTCCAGGGACTTGGTTTTTTCGATAGTTTCGCGGATCCCCGGCTCTGAAAGGAGCAGCTGTTTCAATTTCGTACTTTTTACCAGGAGGGGCGACAAAAAGAGAAAACAGCGTCCATTTATTTTTTCCGCAAGAATCCTGGCCAATTCCGACCCGTCATAGGAAAGCGCCGTTGCCCCCAAACCGCCCATGAGCTGTACCACTTCGGCGTCGATACTATCGGATTTGGGAAGCTGCCGTATCATATGATAGAGCGCGGTGCCCCAGGAAAGGCCGATACGGATTCCGTTTGTAAGCAGGGATGAAAAAACCCCCGCCGCCTGCAGGCTGACTTGGTATAAGGTCAAGGGGTAATCCACTTCGTTTGGAACAATACAGGCGGTTTTTAGCCCGTATTGGTTTTTTAATTGTTCCCCCGCGGGGGAAGAAAAGGGGGATGTATCATTAATGCGTATCTCTACTATCCCCTTTTCCCGGCACTCCTTAAGCATATTTGCTACGGTCGGCCGGGAAATAGTGTATAATTTGGCAATCTCCGACTGGGACATTGAATCTACATAGTAATTCTTCGCTACACTAACTAAAAAGTCAAATGACTTGTTCATCCCGGCTTCTTCTTGGGAGGAATATGAATACACCTTCCCAAACTGTCCGCGGCTGCCTCCATAAGCGCCTCCGATACGGTTGGGTGGCCGTGGATAATATCCGCCAGTTCATGGACGGTAATTTCCATAGCCATTAGGGCCGCTGCTTCATTGATGATTTCCGCCGCCCCGGGCCCGACGATATGTACCCCCAGAATCTTGCCGTACCGTGTATCCGCCAGAATCTTGACAAAACCTTCGGCGCTATCGGCGGTCAGGGCCTTGCCGTTATAGGACAGGGGGAACATACCAAGCGCCACGGGGCCTTCCTTTTCCGCCTCTTCCTGGGTAAGCCCCACCGCAGCGGCTTCGGGGAAACTATACACCACCGACGGAACAAAACGGAGGTCCGCCTTCTGTTTAGCGGCGCCCGCGCCCCGGACCGCGTTAAACACCGCAACTTCCGCCATTTTAAAGGCGGCGTGGGCGAGCATCTTTTTTCCATTTACATCACCGGGGGCAAAAACACCCGGAACAGAAGTTTCCATATAATCGTCTGCAACGATTTTACCCTTTTCTGTTTTAATTTGTAAATCCCCCACTGCGGAAAGATCACCCGTGCGGCCTATAGAAACCAGGACTTTATCGGCGGCTAAAACGGCGCCGTTTTCCAGGACCAGGCTCAGTTCCGCGCCTTTTTTCTCGATTTTAGACAGGCCGAGTCCGGTGATGATTTCGGCGCCCCGGGATTTTAATATTTGACGGACCAATGCCGCAACATCGGCGTCCATAAAGGGCATGATCCGGGGCGCGGCTTCGACAATGCTGACCTTACTGCCGAAGGACTGAAAGATCATGGCCATCTCCACCCCGATAACCCCGCCGCCAATGATAACCAGCCGGGGGGGCACTTCCTGGATATCCAGGATCTCCGTGCTGCTTAATACCCCGGGCAGTTCAAGCCCCGGAATGGGAAGCCGCGCTACCTGGGACCCCCCGGCGAGGATCACCTTTTTGGCCCCAATCTCAGGCTGCCCGGAAACGGCAATCCGGTTAGGCGTCAGCAGCCTGCCTTCGCCCTTGATAAGGTCTACGCCGTTGGCAGCCAGGAGGGAAGCCACCCCGCCGGTGAGGGTCTTAACCACCTTGTTTTTTTCTTTTATCACCCGGGGCATATCCACCGAAACTTCGGGATTGGCGATTTTAATGCCCCGTTTGGAAGCCCCGGCAATTTCGTGGATCACTTCGGCGGTTTTGAGCAGGGCCTTGGTGGGAATGCAGCCCCGGTTTAAACAGGTCCCCCCGACTTCGTCCTTTTCTACCAGGGCTGTTTTCGCCCCTAACTGGGCCGCCTTAATACCCGCCGCATATCCCGCGGGCCCCCCGCCGATAACCACCACATCATATTCTGTTCCGCTCATTTTTTCTCCAATCCCGCCCTTATACCAACATCACCACCGGTGATTCCAGCAGATCCTTTAAGGTTTTGATAAACACCGCAGCCTCTGCGCCGTCTACGATTCGATGATCAAAGGTAAGGGAAAGCCCCATGAGTTTACGGCTTACCACCTTTTCCCCCTCAAGCCGGAGTTCATCCTCCACCGAGCAGACCCCGAGGATACCCGCTTCCGGGGGATTGATAATCGGCGTAAATGCGGTAATCCCGTACATCCCTACGTTTGATACGGTAAAGGTGCCCCCGGACATTTCATCGGGGTTTAGCTTTCCCTCCCGTGCCCGGCCGGCTAAATCCGCCGCTTTGGCGGAGAGCTGCCGGAGGCTTAAGGCGTGGGCGTTATGGATCACCGGAACCAGGAGGCCCCGTTCGGTGGCCACCGCCACCCCCAGGTTTATGCTGCCCTTGTAAATAAGCTCCTTGTCATCAAAGACGGAGTTCATCCGGGGATTGGCCTCCAGCGCTTTTATTGCCGCCACCAGGACAAAATCATTAACGGTGATCTTAATCCCCCGTTTTTCGTTAAGTTCCTTTCTGACGGCCAGCATCTTCGTGACATCCGCCCGGGTATTCTGGGTCACCGCCGGAATCGTGGCCTGGCTTTCAAGCATCCGTTTGCCGGTGATCCGCTGGATGTTTGTCAGGGGAACCCGGGTGTCTTCACGGGCCGCACCAAGGGACATTGACGCCGACGCCGCCGCGCTCAAATCGGCGCTGAATATCTTCCCGCCGTGGCCGGACCCCTGGATGCCGCTTAGGGCGATCCCTTGATCCGCCGCCATGCGGCGGGCGAGGGGAGTGGCTTGAACCGCAGGTTCGCTTGCCGCCTTTTCCACATCCGCCACGCGGATTTCGCCCGACTTGCCGCTGGGCGCCACGGAACTAAGGGCAATACCCTTGTCCGCTGCCAGCTTTCGGGCGGCAGGGGTTGCCTTCCCCGTATAGGCGCCGGCAGGCGCGGCCTGGGGAGCGGCAGCGGGTGCAACGGATTCCGCCGCCTTAGCCGCAGGCTTTGCTTCCCCGGCGGGGGTTTCCGGAACCGCCTCACCGGCTTGGCCCACCCAGGCGATAACCCTGGTTACCGGGATCGTTTCCCCGGCCTGTCCCAGGATGGCGAGGATCACCCCGTCGTAATCGGATTCCAGTTCCATGGTTGACTTGTCGGTTTCAATAAGCGCTACGATATCGCCCTTTTTGATGGTATCTCCCGCTTTAACCCGCCATTCAAGAAGGATACCTTCTTCCATGGCCATGCCCGTTTTGGGCATGATAATTGAATTGGCCATACCGTTTTTCCTCCTAACCTAAAGCAGCGATTCAATCGCGGCGGTAATTTTTTCTTCCGTGGGAACCACCTGGGCTTCAAGCTTGGGGTTATAGGGAATGGGGACATCAAGCCCCCCGAGCCGTTTGATAGGCGCGTCGAGATAGAAAAAAGCTTTGCTGTCGGCGATGACGGCGGCAATCTCCCCGCCGAATCCGCCTGTTTGGCAGGCTTCGTGTACAATCAGCACCTTGCCGGTCTTCTTTGCCGAGGCAATCAGGGCTTCCCGGTCCAGGGGAACCAGGGTTCTCACGTCGACAACTTCCACATCCGTACCCTTCGCCGCCAGTTCTTCCGCAACCTGCAAGCACCGGGGAACCATCCGCCCGTAGGTGATGACCGTTACATCCTTGCCCTCCCGCTTCACATCCGCCTTACCCAGGGGCACGGTATATTCGTCACCCGGTTCCGGGACCGGCCCTTTAACGCGGTAGAGGAGCTTTTGCTCCAAAAAAACCACCGGGTTGGGGTCGTAAATGGCGGATTTTAAAAGCCCCTTCGCATCATAGGGGGTGGAGGGGATTACCACCTTGAGGCCCGGGACGTTACATACCCAGGATTCCAGGCTCTGGCTGTGCTGTTCCGCAGCCCCGGTTCCGGACCCTCCGGGCGCCCGCAGCACCATGGGTACCGATCCCTGTCCGCCGAACTGGAACCGGTTCTTAGCCCCCTGGTTTACCAGCTGTTCCAGGGCCAGGGTGATAAAATCGCTGAACATGATCTCCACAATGGGGATAAGCCCGGTCATGGCGGCTCCCACCGCGCAGCCGACGATCCCCAATTCGGAGATGGGCGTATCCCGTACCCGTTCGTCGCCAAACTCTTCAAACATACCCCGGGAGACCCCGAAGGCCCCCCCATAGACCCCCACATCCTCACCAAAAAGGATGATACGGTTATCCTTCCGCATCTCTTCGCTCATGGCCTCTTTTACGGCCTCTGCATAGGTAATTTCACGCATATACGGCTCCTTATCCTTCATGGTCCCTTATAAAACAAACCCGTTCTTGGGTTTTTGGGTTCTGATGTCCCCTTCCGCATAGACATCATCAAATATGTTTTCGATCTTTGGTTCCGGGCTTCCCTCGGCATAGGCTACCGCCGCCGCGATATCCCCCTGGGCCTTTTTATCAAAGCTGTCCAGTTCCGCCTCAGTAAAGATCTTTGCGTTGATAAGATATTCACGGAACCGCTTAATGGGGCATTTTGCCTTCCATTCGCTAACCTCGTCCTTGGTCCGGTAGAGCTGGGAATCACTCTTGGAGTGGCCCATCCATCGGTAGGTGTTGAGGACCATGAACATGGGCCCGTTTTTAAGGACATACTCCCGGGCTTTCAGGGTTTCCTCATAGATAGAGAGAACATCGTTCCCGTCCACGGTGATACCCTTCATCCCATAGGCCGCCGCCCGGGACGCAATATCGGTGATGTTCATCGACTTACTGATATGGGTGGACATCCCGTAGTAGTTATTGGTACAGACAAAGAGCACCGGTAATTTCCATACCGACGCGAGGTTGAGGGACTCATGAAAGGCCCCTTCGTTGGTAGCCCCGTCCCCGAAAAAGCTTACGGTGATATTGGGCCGTTTAAAAAACTTCTGCGAAAGGGCCGCCCCGGTAGCCACGGGAATCCCCCCGCCCACCACGCCGTTTGCCCCGAGGCTCCCGACGGAGAAGTCGGCAATGTGCATACAGCCGCCCTTTCCCTTACAGTACCCGGTTTCCTTCCCCAAAAACTCCGCCATCATCCGGTTTATATCCATCCCCTTACCGATGGCCTGGTTATGCCCCCGGTGGGTCTGGGTAATCATGTCATCCTTTTCAAGGGCCGAGCAGACCCCCACCCCGGTTGCCTCTTCCCCGATACAAAAGTGGGCGGTACCATGCACCTTACCCTCAACAAATAAGCGGGCGGCGGTTTCTTCAAAATTCCGGGTCTGGGCCATTTTCAGGTACAAATCCCCCTGCAATTTCTTGGATAACTTCATCCAAAAGTCCTCCTTACATCATTATATATACAAATATACTAAGGCATTACGTTTTTGTCAATTGTAAAGTAGGAAAAACCAACCTTTACATTTGATATTTCGGTAAGGGCATGAGTTTTTAGGTCATCTTTTTTTCTTGACATTCCGTAAGTTATAGTTACCATTGAAGATATGAGAGCGATACGGAGAACCAGTATATTTAAGAAATGGTTCAAAAAGCTCAATGATATGGTCGGTAAAGCCCTGATAACCAAACGAATTGACCGGCTGGCTGAGGGAAACCCCGGCGATTGGGGGCCTATTGGTGAGGGCTTGTTTGAGATGCGTGTCCACTATGGACCCGGTTATCGTATCTATTACAAGGATACCGGAAAAGAGATTATTATCCTGCTTTGTGGCGGGGATAAATCTACTCAGACGGTGGATATCGAGCGGGCCAAGCAAATAGACACCACCCCTCTGGGAGAAGAACAGAAAGAGGAGAAAACAAATGGAAAAAATTACCATAGGTGATTGGGACCCGGCAGAATTCATAGACACCAAGGAAGATGTTATCGCCCATCTTTCAGTTGCTCTTGAGGATAATGATATGGAGTATTTGCTTAAAATCATGGGAGACATTGCCCGTTCCGAAGGTATGACCCAAATTGCCCGTGAACGTGGCGTTACCCGTGAGGTACTGTACAAATCCCTGGCGCCGGATGGTAACCCCTCATTTGCAACAGTCTTAAAATTGCTTGACATCCTGGGTTTCCAGTTGAACATCCAACACAAAAAAGCCTCTTAAGTATGGGGACTTGCTTTTTTGGGGGGAGCCCAGGCTCCAAGGGGGATAGCTCCGGCTATCGGGGGAAGAACCCGGGCTATTGAGGGAAGAACCCGGGCTATTGAGGGAAGAACCCGGGCTGTCGAGGGAAGAACCCAGGCTATCGAAGTAAGAACCCAGGCTTTTTTGCAATGTCCCGAGCTTTCCCGGTACGAGCCCGGGCTATTGGGCAACAGTTCGGGCTTTCCGGTTGGGAGCCCGGGCTTTTCGGCCCCGGTCCGGGCTATCCGGGTGGGAGTTTGGGCTATCCGGGTGGGAGCTCGGGTTCTTATACCGCCGGCTTGGGCTCTCTGAAAAAAGCCCGGGCTATTTTGGCTTAATTTCGAATTTTCCGGTGTGAAAATACCGGTTTTAGCGTGTTCCCCTATATAGAGCGAATCATGCAAAATGAGAAAGGAGCGTAAAAGGGCTGCAATCACTATTAAACTGCCGGTCACAGACAGCGTCAGAAGGGTTAGGATGAGGGGGCGCTTTTGGTAAGATTGGACAACTCGGTCACACTTATATAGTAGTCTATTCGAAGGTAAAAAGCAAGGGATTTAGGAGCGAATTTTTGATTTATTTTTGGGTGTGCTTACCACGCCCCCCTGTTTTTGCTATAATCCCAATATGGCATACGTTAAAAACCTCTTCGACCGTAACTTCCTGGAATACGCCTCCTACGTTATCAAAGACCGGGCTATCCCGGACCTTGAGGACGGCCTAAAGCCCGTACAACGGCGTATCCTCCATACCCTCTTTGAGATGGACGACGGGAAGTACCATAAGGTAGCCAATGTGGTGGGGGCCTGCATGAAGTACCACCCCCACGGGGACGCCTCTATCGGGTCGGCCCTGGTGGTGCTGGCAAACAAGGACTTTTTTATCGACCGGCAGGGGAACTTCGGGAACATCTATACCGGGGACGAGGCCTCCGCAGCCCGGTATATCGAGTGCCGCATCACTTCCCTGGCTAAGGACATCTTCTATAACCCCAAGCTTACCCCTATGGTGGATTCCTACGATGGGCGGAACAGGGAACCCGTGGTGTACCCCGCCAAGATCCCCGTGGTCCTGGTCATGGGGGCCGAGGGTATCGCGGTGGGTATGTCCACCAAGATTCTGCCCCACAATATCCTTGAGGTGCTTGAGGCGGAGAAGGCCTGCCTTGCGGGGAAGCGTTTTCAGGTGTATCCGGACTTTCCCACCGGGGGCCTGGTGGATGTGTCGGATTACAAGGACGGCAATGGACGGGTCCTGGTCCGGGCCAAGCTGGATACGTCGGACCCCAAGCGGATAGTGATTCGGGAACTGCCCTTCGGCTCCACCACGGAAAGCATGATGAACAGCGTGGAGACGGCGGCTAAGGCGGGGCGGATCAAGATACAAAGCATCAACGATTTTACTTCCGAGCATGTGGAGATTGAAATTAAGCTGGCACGGGGGGTCTATTCCGAGGAAACGGTGAACGCCCTCTTTGCCTTCACCGAGTGCGAGCAGTCCATATCGGTGAACCTCCTCGTGATCAAGGACAACTACCCGGTGGTGACCACCGTTACGGAGATCATCAAGGGCCACGCCAAGCAGTTAGTAAAGGTGCTTACCCAGGAACTGGAACTGGAAAAGAAGGAGTTATTAGATAAGCTCCATTTACGGAACTTGGAACGTATCTTCATTGAGGAGCGGATATACAAGAGCATTGAAAAGATGAAGACCGCCGAGGCCGTGACGAAGGCGGTGCAGGACGGCTTCAAGCCCTTCATGAAAGAGGTGGGGTCCCGTGGGGTCAGCGGCGAGGATGTGGAGCATTTACTGCGCATCCCCATCCGCCGCATATCCCTTTACGATATCAACAAGGCCCGGACGGAGATGGCGGAGATACAGGCCCGGATCAAGGAGATCAACAATCACCTTAAAAACATTGTTGCCTATGCTCTGGGCTATCTGGACAGCATCATTGGGAAGATAAAGGCCAATGAGGAGCTTGGACGGGGAGCGCGGAAAACTGAGCTTATCAACTTTGAAAAGGTCGATGTAAAGGAAGTGGTTAAGAAGGACCTGGAACTGAGGTACGACCGGGGGACCGGCTATATTGGAACCGCCGTAACCGGGGATTTGGCGGTGGAGGCATCCCCCTTTGACCGTATCCTCACCCTTAGGAATAACGGAACCTGGTCGGTGATGGATATCCCGGAAAAAGCCTTTATCGGTCCCGGGGCCTGGTGGATTAGTGTTGCGGAAAAGGAATTGCTCGCCGCAACGGTGTTCACCGTTATTTATAAGGACGCCGAATCAGGCTATGGGTACATAAAACGCTGTGTTATTGAGGGCTGGATCATGAACAAGGACTATTCCCTGGTCCCGGAGGGCGCAACGGTGCTGCATGTAGATACCCGTGAGAAATTCGCCTTTACCCTCATCTACCTTCCCAAACCCCGGCTGAAGATTCTAACGGAAAACTTTAAAGCGCAGAATTATGCGGTCCGCGGCCTTAAGGCAGGCGGGATACGGCTTTCCTCAAAGGAAGTTAAGAAGATCGAGGTGCAGTGATATGGAAAATCCCGAATGGTTTAAGGATATACACTTCTGGGAGCGCTACGGCCCCATCATGTTCGACAGGAAGCGTTGGGATGAGGTGCCGCAGGTGGCCGACGGGGTTACCCGGCTGGCGCGGCTGGATCAGTATGGGCAGGGAACTGAAGGTCCGAAGGTCCTCGACCTTTGTTGCGGCTTTGGACGGATCGCCTTGGAACTGGCCCGCCGTGAGTTTTCCGTTACCGGCGTTGATATCACCGAAACCTACCTTAAAGCCGGCGCCGACGATGCGGCCTACGAAAAGCTGGATGTGGAGTTTATTATGCAGGACGTCCGCGCCTTTAAGCGTCCCAATTTCTTCGACCTGGCGCTCAACCTCTATATTTCCTTCGGCTATTTCGCGGACCCCAAGGACGATCTGCTCCTTGCCCGGAATGCCTATGACGCCCTCAAACCAGGCGGCAGCTTTATTGTCGAAACCCTGGGCAAAGAAATCGCCGTTCGGGACTTTGTGGAGGCCGAGTGGTTTGAGCGGGCGGGGTACACGGTGCTTACGGAATACGCGCCGGTAGATTCCTGGGGGGGGCTCCGGAACCGGTGGATACTCATTAAAGACAAAGAGCGGATCGAAAAGGCCTTTGTCCAGCGGCTCTACTCCGCAGCGGAACTGCGGCGGCTTTTGTTTGATGCGGGGTTTAAGGCGGTGGAACTGTACGGCAACTGGGACGAGGGTCCCTACGACCAATACGCGGAAGTGCTTATTGCGGTGGGCCGGAAGTAAGAGCTTTCAATAATGGGCCTTGGCTGTATGCGGTTTTCACGTAATATCGTTTTCTTCGGTAAAACCCGCCTTAGCCTACTTGACCTTTTTTGATCTCCGGTTCATACTGTATAAACTCAGCTTGAGGAAAGGAGTCGTCGAAGTGCCCTGCGGAAGAAAACGCAAACTGCGAAAAATCGCAACCCATAAGCGTAAGAAGAAGCTCAGAAAGAACCGCCACAAGAACAAATGAGCCCTTTTTTAAGACCGCAGGGGGTTTTTCTGCGGTTTTGTTCGTTTTAAAGTATTGCCAACCGGGTCTCCGAGTTGTTAGAATAAGACAATGGAATGGGTTCAGCGCTTGCTATCACACTATAATGTGATTCGCCCAGTGGTGGATATCGCCATTTTGGCGTTCCTCCTGTATAAGGCCTACGACCTGCTGATAAAGACCCATGCGGTACAGCTCGTGAAGGGTGCGGGCTTCCTTGCCCTGTTTTACGGTATCGCCTGGCTCTTTGACCTGAAAACCCTGTTATGGCTGCTTTCCATGTTGGCTCCCGGGCTGTTTATCGCCATCGCCATCGTGTTTCAGCCGGAATTACGGAAGATATTCATACGGCTGGGCCAGGGGGAACTGTTCAGGCCGGACAGTAAACCCCGGATAGGCCAGCTTGAGGCGGTTATCACCGCCGCAGAGATTCTGTCCCAGCTCCGCAGGGGCGCCCTGGTGGTGTTCTCCCGGCGGAGTACCCTCAGTAAAGAAATAATGGACAGCGGGACCCGGATAAACGGCGATATCAGCTCCGCCCTTATTGTGGCGATCTTTCAATTTGACGGACCCCTCCATGACGGGGCCGTGATCATCCAGAACGGCCGCATTACCGCGGCGGGATGCTTCCTGCCCCTTTCGGAGCAGCAGGATATACGGAAGAACTTTGGCTCCCGGCACCGGGCCTCCCTGGGGATGTCGGAACAGTCCGATGCAGTGATACTGGTGGTTTCCGAAGAGACCGGCGCCATTTCTCTGGCGGTGGACAGCAGGCTGTACTACGACCTGTCCCCCATAGAGGTACAACGCAAGCTCAAGGAACTCCTTGAACAAAAGACCGGCTCGGTGGATGTCGCCGTGGATGGAACCCTTGAGGGGAAGGATGTGTTTGTTGAACAGTAAAAAGCAGACCATACAAGGGATCATCGGCCCGATAATCGCCTCCATCGCGGAAAACTGGCCGGTAAAGGTCATTTCCATTGCCCTGGCCATCCTGCTCTTTTGGATTCACCGTACGAGCGACCAGAAGGAACGGTTCTTCTCGGTTCCCCTGGCCGTGGAACCCACCAGTACCCTCATTGTTGCCGGCCCCTATCCGGGGATGATCCGGATTACCCTCCGGGGGGAAGCCAAAACCATCGATCCCATCCTGGAAGACGATATTCACGCCTATATCGATCTTGACAAATATACCGAGCCGGGGACCTACCGGGCGCCGGTGCGGTATCAAAAAACGGGGACCGCCCTCCGCACCGAAACCCTGGAGATTTCCGTGGACCCTATGGAGGTGATGCTTACCCTGGATGAACGGCAGCGGAAAATGGTGCCGGTTACGGCGATGTTCGGGGGCGCCCTTGAATCGGGGTATGAGTGGGACGAAAAAGCCCTGGTCCCGGCCCGGGTGGAAATTGAGGGACCGGCAAGCGTATTGACGAATGTGAAGGAACTGTCCACCGAGCTTATTGAACTCGGCGGCCGCTCCGATGATTTTTCCCTCACCGTGCGGGTGGTAAATCCGGAACCGCTGCTCCGTATACGGGGAAGCGCGCTGGTTGAGTTTCACGGCGTTATCCGGGAACAGCTTAGGGTGCAGAATTTTGAGGACCTGCCCATCGTAATTGATAATCTGGCGGACCGGTTTTCCGGCGTCCTGGAAATTGGCAGCGGTTCTGTCCGCATTGAGGGGGGGCAGGTCACCTTCGACAGAATACAAAATAAGGATGTGAGCCTTTCGGTGGATTGCTCGACGGTCGATGCCATCGGGGAGTACCTGCTGCCGGTTTCGGCGGTAGTTCCCGCTATGTTTACCATTATCCGGCAGGACCCGGAAAATGTGCGGGTACGGATACTGCGGCGGCAGCCGAGGAATCCCGGGACCGGGGGATCATGATCGTCGGCATCGGGGTTGATGTGGTGTACGTGCGTCGCCTGGAGCGGTGGCAGAGTATTCCGGGTTTACTGGAACGGTATTTTCATCCCCAGGAGCTTTTCGCGTCCCTGGCCCGGGGGAGCGCCGCCTCCCTTTCTTTGGCGGCCCGGTTTGCGGCGAAGGAAGCCTTGGGAAAAGCCCTGGGTACGGGCCTTGCGGGGATAGTGCTTCGGGATATACTGGTGGTGAACCGTCATAACGGTCAGCCGGCGATAGAGGTGTTTGGGACCGCCGCTGCGGCGCTGGAACGGAGCGGGGCCACGAAGATACACCTGTCCCTTACCCATGAACGGGAAAATGCTATAGCCATGGTGGTATTGGAAAATGAAGACTGAAGAACGGGAAATAAAAATATCCTTTCAATCCAAGGAATCCTATGAGTGTCCGGTGTGCAACGCGGAGTTCCACCGGGAAGAGATGCATTCAGGCAGCGGGCGGCTTATCGCCGGAGAGCTGACTGACGAACTCCACCGCCTCTACGAGCCCTCCCTCAAGTACGGGACGGTGTACCCCCTGGCGTATCAGGCCACGGTGTGCCCCGAATGCTGGTTTGCCTCCATGGACAAGGATTTTTCGGACCTGCCGGCGTCGATTCGGGATAAGGTGATAAAGGACGAGGAAAATCGGAAGAAGGATACCCGACAAATTTTTCCCGGTGTAGATTTCCACGAAAGTCGGGGGCTTATTTCCGGCGCGGCATCCCTGTATTTGGTAGTCCGGTGTTACGACTTTTTCCCCAAGGATTTTTCCCCCACCATCAAACAGGGCATAGCGGCCCTGCGGACCGGGTGGCTTCTGGACGAGATCAATGTGCAATACCCCGGACAGCATTACGACTGGGTAGCAACGCTGTTCAAAAAGAAAGCGCAGTTTCTCTACAATGACGCCATACGCCGAGAACAGTCGGGCATAGAAAACCTGTCGAGTGTGAGCGTATTCGGCCCGGACACGGACAAAAACTATGCCTACGAGGGGGCCTTATACCTCTGCGCCCTGTTAAAGTCCAAGTACGGCCCCAGCTCTAATCCCGCCCAGCGCACCGCCTCCCTGGAGGAAGCCAGGCGCACGGTGGCAAAGATCTTCGGCATGGGCAAAAGCTCCAAAGCCAAGCCCGGTTCCCTGCTGGAAAGCGCCAAGGCGCTCTACGAGAATATCAGCAAAGAATT